>JBBRIB010000191.1:0-6299 GCA_038221745.1 Verrucomicrobiales bacterium | reverse complement strand
CAACCGCGCAATTGGGTTTCTTCGGTGGCTGCGAGTATGGCGCCTCCCAGTTTGATGATGCGTTGGCAAGCCGTTCGCTCCCCGATTACACAACCTTTCGCATGGGAGCCTCGTGGAAAAGTGGACCGATCCTCTATCAATTACGGGTGGAAAATCTTTTCGACGAGGAGATTCAAACAGGCCTCAGCAGCAATGGCATCCGCACCTACGCCGCACCTCGCTCGCTATGGGCAAGCGCGGAGTGGGAGTTTTGATCTTTTTCAAAATCCCCATTGAAAGATGCCACCAAAAATCCTAATTACTCCAACACCTCAACACCATGAATCAAAAAATCCTTGCTACTTTCCTTGGCCTCTCCGGACTGGCCGTTGCCCAGAAAACCAAAGTCGATGGCATCTACGCCACCAATTGTGCGGGCTGCCATGGCGCGAATTTCGAAGGTGGCGTGGGCGGCTCACTCATCGATGGTGATTGGAAACATGGTGGCTCGGATGCGGACATCTTCAAATCCATCGCCAAAGGAAACCTCCAGCTAGGCATGACTCCATGGGAAGGGATCCTCAGTAACGAGCAGATCCGATCACTCGTTATCTACATTCGCGAGAAAGAGAGTGAAGCCCAGATGAAAGGGGTGAATTTCCCTAAACCCTCGGTAAAAGAAGTTACTAAAACCGAGCTTCATGATTACCGCATCGAGACCTTGGTGGACAAGGGACTCAAAAACCCGTGGGCTATCGCTTTTCTACCGGACGGGCGTAAGCTTGTTACAGAAAAAGCGGGCAAGCTTCGCATCGTCACGGCGGAAGGAAAACTTGATTCCAAAGATATCGAGGGCTTACCTGAATCGATAGATTTCGGCCAAGGCGGCCTGATGGAAGTGGCGCTGCACCCGGACTATGAGAGGAACGGCTGGATCTATCTTGGCTTCGCGGATGGCAGCCGTGAAAAAAATGATCAAGGCAAAGAAGAGATACGCTCGATCACCGCTGTGGTGCGAGGCAAGATCAAGGGCTATAAATGGACCGAACAAGAGTGGATCTATCGCCCGGATCCCAAGTTCCGCTCGGGAGCTGGCGTGCATTTCGGAACCCGCTTTGTTTTTGACAAGGGCTACATCTACTTCGTGATCGGCGAGCGGGGTGGAATGATGCAAGCGCAGGACCTCGCCCGGCCTAACGGGAAAATCTTCCGTCTCCACGATGATGGAAAAGTGCCGGCCGATAATCCATTTGTAAGCAATCCAGATGCGATTCCCGGGATCTGGACCTACGGCCACCGCAATCCGCAGGGCCTCGCGATGGACCCCCGTGATGGAGCCATCTACGATACCGAACACGGCCCCCGCGGCGGTGATGAACTCAATCTGATCGAGCCGGGCAAAAACTACGGATGGCCGGTTATCACCCATGGCATGAACTATGATGGCACTCCCATGGTGGGCATCACCGAAAAGGAAGGTATGGAACAGCCACTTACCTTCTGGGTGCCGTCCATCGCCGTCTGTGGTTTGGATTTCTATACCGGAGACAAGTTCCCTAAGTGGAAGAACGATCTTCTCGTCGGCGGACTCGCCAAGCAGGAGATCCGGCGCTTGCGCATCGAAAACAAAAAGGTCGTTTCCCAGGAAATCATCTTCAAGAATTTCGGCCGTGTGCGGGATGTGGCCACCGGGCCCGATGGCTTCATCTACATTCTCACCAATGGCCAGGACCGCTTGGTGAGAATGATTCCTGCCGGAAACTGACAGGTTGCATCTTTCAAGGAGCGGCGGAACGTGTCCGCCGCTGCCCGTGGTGCGTCAATGAAGCGTGCATCCTCTCCCGGCATTGCCATTTCACGGGCATGGGCGAACGTGTTTCGCCTCCCCTTAGCGCGCTGCCCACCTGTTTCAGTTAGACCCGGCGAAGCTCACCTTGTCATCCGCTTCAAGGTAATCGAAGAGCGTGCTGGTGGCTGGATCACATCCGGCTTCCGCACAGACGCCGACGAACCATTCCTTCTTCTCTGGATCATCGTAAGGTCTTGCGGCTTCCACTGAATCCGACCATGCGGCAATTTCATCGACGGACTTAGCCACTCCGTTTGCATCCAGCCAATCGGCGATTTCCTGATCGCTGTGGTCCTTCTCTAACAAAGCACGGACATCGCTGCCCTTCACGCCTTTGAAGCCGAAGAGGTAATTGTCGAGCGGGCAATCGAAGTGATAGCCACCTGAGGTTCCAGCGATGTCGGCGCGGCCTTTGTCGAGTGCGCGGGCTAGGATGGCGTAGTCATTGATCCGGATGCGTGGGCTGGTAGGTGATTCTTTGGTTAAGTCTTTAGCAATCATGGTGTTGTTGTTTTGATTTAAGAAAGTAGAGGTTGAAGTGGAACAATTTGCCCTTTCCCCTCTCGGCTGGGAAAGCGGTGCCGGCAAATGAAAGTTTCCTCAAGCCAGCTCTCAGAGCGTCGCATTGAGCCATTGATGGAATTCCGCCACATCGGCCGTTAGCGAGATGGCCACTTTCTCGCGCTGGGCAAGGATCGCGAGGCGCTCAGGCACTTCGATGCTGTTAGGCCCCAGTTCCGCATCCATCACATCGGCGAACTTTGCCGGGTGCGCGGTCTCCAGCGTGATGGTAGCACTGCCGGGATGGCTGGCCCGCCATTGCCGGGCTGCCAGCCAGCCGACGGCTCCGTGTGGATCGATCTCATAATCGTAGAGCGCCTTGACGGTGCGAATCGCCGCACGGGTTTGGTCATCCGAAAAATGCATGCCGGTGATGAGCGTTTTCATTCCTTCCCACGAGCCACCGAAGAGGGCTTGCATGCGCACGAAGTTGGATGGCGCGCCCACGTCCATGGCGTTGGAAAGAGTCGGCACACTGGGGCGTGGCGTGTAGGTGCCGAGGCGGAGGTATTCGGGAACCACGTCATTGCGATTGGTCGCGGCCACCATTTGATCGACCTGTAGGCCGAGCTGGATCGCCAGCAGGCCTGCGGTTAGATTTCCAAAGTTTCCAGAGGGAATCACGAAGGTCGGGGTGACCCCTTCCGGGAGCTGGCGGGCGGCGTGGATGTAGTAGAAACTTTGCGGAACGAGGCGGGCGAGATTGATCGAATTCGCAGAGGTGAGATTGAGGCGTTCTGATAGATCCCGATCAAGGAAGGCGGATTTCACCAGGGCTTGGCAATCATCAAAACTACCATCGATTTCCAAGGCGGTGATATTTCCACCCAGGGCGGTAAGCTGTTTTTCCTGCAAGCCCGAGACTTTGCCCCTTGGATAAAGAATCACCACGCGGGTTCCCGGGACGTTGTAGAACGCGGAGGCCACGGCCCCGCCGGTATCGCCGGAAGTGGCGACGAGCACGGTGAGCATGCGCCCGTCCTCGCGGGTGAGCCATGCCATCAGCCGGGCCATGAAGCGCGCGCCGAAGTCCTTGAAGGCAAGCGTGGGGCCGTGGAAAAGCTCCAGAATGAAATCGCCGGGTGCCAGCGAGACCAGCGGCGCATCGAAGGAAACGGTGCCTTCCACCATTTCACGCAGCGCATCTGCCGGCACATCTTCACCGAAAAATGCCTCCGCCACTGCGAAGCCGATTTCCTGGAAACTCAAATGACGCCAGATTTGCCAAAACTCCGCGCCCAGCACCGGCAGCGTGTCCGGCATGTAAAGGCCATTGTCCGGCGGCAACGAGCGTAAGATCGCTTCCTTGAGATCGACGCGATGGGCGGGATTGTTAGTCGAGTGGTAGAGCATGATGGGAAAGCGCTGATTGCGTTGGCCCGAGGATGATTGGAGTTCGGAACATAAATGCCAAGCCTTGGATGCGATTTTGGTTTCTTTGGAATTTTGGTGAATCCGGAAAAGGAGGGATTTGTGATTTACCAGGTGGGCGGGCACCAAATCACTTCGGCTTGTCCTCCTTGTCATTTCGTGAAATGAATCAATCGACCATACCGTATGGCGGGTTGATTACTCTTCAAAAACAAAAACCGTCGTTCAATTCAAATCTCAATCCCAGCACCGTGAAAACCACGCGCCGTCATTTCCTACAACAATTCGCGCCGATGGCGGGGCTACTTGCCGCCCCAAACCTACTCCGCGCGGGAAACCTGAATGGTCGCCTGCAACATGCCTGCATCGGCGTGGGCGGGATGATGGGATTCACGGATTTTCAAAACTTCAAACAACATCCGCGGACGGATATTATGGCAATCTGTGATGTGGATGCTGCCAACCTCGCGCGGGCTTCGCAGGAAGTCCCCGGTGCGCGTACCTATCGGGATTGGCGCGAGATGTTGGCGAAGGAGGGTGATAAAATCGACTCGATCAATGCCACGGTGCCCGATCACATGCACGCTTCCATTTGCTACACCGCGATGCAGAACGGGAAACATGTCTATTGTCAAAAGCCGATGTGCCATCAGGTGGCGGAAGTGCGGGCCTTAACTCAAATGGCGGCCTCTCAAAAAATAAAATCCCAATTGGGAAATCAATATTCCTCAGGGATTGGCGATCGCATGACCGTGGAATATCTGAGGTCTGGTGCGATTGGTAAGATCAAACATGTTTATCTTTGTTCGAACCGGGAGTCCGGGATGGTGTTTCGGTTAGATCAGCCGGAACCTTCGCAAGCAGCGGTGCCAGCCGGGTTGGATTGGGATCTTTGGTTGGGGGCAGCCCCCGAGCGGCCCTACTCACAGGTGGTATATCATCCCAGTAAATGGCGCTCATGGCTGGACTTCGGTACGGGCTGGAGTGGTGACATCGGCTGCCATATTCTCAGCGCACCTTGGAAGGCTCTCGCCCTCAAGGCTCCCCTTAGCATTGAAGCCAGGGTGAACAAAGGCTGGCTCGAGTCACCTGAAAGACGCGCGAAATTGTGGTCCCGAGCCAATCACATCACCTGGGTGTTTCCAGGCAATGATCTCACCTTCGAGGGACGCCCCCTCACGGTTGAGTGGTTCGATGGGGTGGAACCGGACTTCTACATTCCAGAGGAGTTTCGCAAACTCTGTCCGGGGAGATTTCCTGAGGAAGCCGCGCTCTTCATCGGCGAAAATGGTGCGCTCCTGCTGCCGCACGGCAGCGGCCCTCAGTTATTGCCGCGAGAAAAGTTTACAACCTTACCACGCCCGCAGGTAAAAGGTGAAAACCACTACTTTGCCTTCCTCAATAGCATCCTTGACGACAGCGCGTGCGAAGCTTCTTTTGAAATTTCGGGCTCCATGTCCGTGGCGGTGATCCTCGGCACCGTGGCGATCCGCACGCCCGGGCTCAAGCTGGAATGGGACGCCCAAGCACTTAAAATCACCAACTCCACCGCTGCGGATGCCCTTTTGCGCCGGTCCTATCGGGAGGGTTGGAAAATCGAGGGACTTGGATGAGATCTTCAAAACGATGACCTTGATTCAAACAGGCAAGCTCAAGGTGTTTCCCATCGTCCTCATGGGCAAAGATTATTGGCAGCCCCTGATGGACTTCGTCTATCGGATGGCGGAAGCGGGGACGATCAGCCCAGACGATCCTGAGTTGATCTTTTTCACCGACGATATTGAAGATGCGAAAGCGCACCTGCAGCGCCACGCCGTGCGCCAGTTCGGCTTGCGACGGAAAAAAGTCCCCAAGCCCATCAAACTGTTAGGCGAGAAACGGGTATGATGTTTGCACCGGGTCAAAGACCTGTAAACATCTCGTGCGCGGGATCGCTGATGGAAGTTTTCTCAAGATTCGCACACCATGCCAATCTCGGGCATCAACACTTTTTTGCCGGTGGTAGAGGCTACTTCATCGTCCCCATCACCGATCTCAGCGGCTTCCCACGGCTCTATTTAAAAAGTCCACCAGTGGCTTGGCTGCATTGAAGCAGGAGATGATTCTCGCGGGGATAAGCTGCGATGTTATATCCTTATCCGTCAATTTTTCCATGGTATAGAAGCCCTTCATTTTTAAAAATTCACCCGCCGGGTTGGCTTCTTCAAATTCTTTGGGAGTCCGGCTCAAGACGCCTGAATGATGAAGCCCGGACGGAAATTTTTTCTTGAATCCCTTGTCGTTGATGATGCCTGTCCACTCCTCGTAGGCAGCCGCAATTTCATATCTGATTTTTTTCAATTCTGCGGGCTGTGGGTTATAAACGCCGCCGCCCACAAAACAATTGCCGGGTTCGATATGGAGGTAATAGAAGGCTGACGCACTGTTTTTCCCGTCCTTGTTGAAAACGAGATAATAATCCGTTTTGTAGGGAGTTCTGTCCTTGGTGAATCTCAGGTCACGGTTCAATCGGGTGACGCACTTTTTTGGGTCGAGCTCT
>JBBRIB010000190.1:0-6306 GCA_038221745.1 Verrucomicrobiales bacterium | reverse complement strand
AAATCACCGTGGCGCGGGACTGCGGCGCGATGGCTCGCACGGGAATTTCCGGCAGGGGACCGAAGGTGCAGGTGATCGGCGTATCGGAAAAATACTCCTCGGCATAACGGCAAAGTTGGTGGACGAGGCGGATTTGCGTGTCGTTTTGGGGATCGACCGCCCAAATCACCTGTTCCAGGTCTGCGGCGGCGGCGCGCACGTCGCGAGTGAGTTGCTGCAACCGGGGTTGGTCTTTGGGTGCGATGTCCGCCTTGTCGAGCAGCAGTTGGCCGAGCAGCGAGAGCCGGGCCAGCTGGCTGCCGATTTCATCGTGCAGATCGCGGGCGAGGCGGGAACGCTCTTCATGGACTGCCACTTGTTGGATCTGCTGTCCGATCAGGGTGGTTTGCACCTTCACCCTGCGGCGCAGCAGCGTGCTCCAGAGGACGAGGAATAGGGCCGCAAGAGCGCCACCGCCCAAGGCCAGCCACAAGCGGGAGGGAGTCCACCACGGCGGAGCACGCAGGACGCGCAAATCATCCGGCGAGGAAAGCCAAAGGTGGAAGCCGGAGATGGAAAACCATTGAGGCGATCCCTCCCGTGTGATTTCCAGTTCACAGACCCCGGTGAGTTCGACGGTGGATTCCGGAATCCAGGAGGCGATTTTAGCCGCTGCGGCTGAGTCGCCGACGGGGAGGAAGGCCTCGAACAAACGCTGCTCGAACTCGAAGATGAGTGTGGCGGGTCTGCCATCGGAGCCGGGCAGGACGCGCCTTAGCACGGCATTGAGGCGCACCAGGCGGCCGTTTTCATCGGTGGAACTGACCAGCTCCCGTTGGTTTCGCAGAGGCGGGTTGAGGATTTTGGTGATGTCCGCAGGCACGGGTGCGGGAGGTGTTTGACGACCCGTCACGCGCACCACCGCCTCGATCATGGATACCAAAATATCCGAGGTGTCGAGGAAACCGGCCACCTCGACCGTGTCACCGGGTTTCACCAGGTGATCATGGGTTTCCACGCGGATGGAAATGCCTTCATCCTGAATGTAAAAGAAGCGGCCTGGAATAACGAAAGTCACGATGCCCGAGGTGACCTTGCGGTGAAACAGCTCGGCATCTGGCGAGAAGGGCATCAGGCGTTTCAAGGTCGCCCGGGGAGCGTTGAAGGGTTCCGCAGGCGGTGGCACGAGAATTTCGATTTCGGCTGCGCTATTGATGACGAGCTTCAGGCCGGCGGCTTGGGAGCGGAGATTGGAGAGGGGGGTCAAGGTGCCCCGCACCCGGATGCGGGCATCAATGAGCTCTTCTGGCCGACGGTCGTAAGGCCTGACGGAACTCACATAACATGGGTGGCCCTCGACCATCATCAGAAGAATGTTGGATTGTTCGTTGCCCACCGTCGGGGGGATGATTTTCCGGACAACGCCCTCCACCTCCACGAACTGGCTGTCCTCGGCCCCGGAGAGGAGGCGCTCGGTGGACACCCGCTTCGCCGCCGGAAGCGGGGCTGTACTAAGCTTTTCAAGTGCGGTAAGCAGGACCATCGGGGCGAAGCCGCCGGGGTCGGTGCGGCCTTGGATCGCGACTCGGCTGCCGGGCCGCCAATCGTCGAGCGGAGGGATGGGGCCGGTCCATTTGTAGGGGCCTGGATCGGGCGAGAAGCTCACCCAGATGGAGTCGCTGCCGTCATGAATGAAGAAAGACCAATCTATCTGCCAGACGACCACACCGGTGATCCGCACGGGAAACGCCTTGGCCGCCGTTTCGCGGTCGAGTTTACGGATTTCCTCGATGCGGGAGAGCGTCGGCGGTGGTTCCTGCGCCGTGAGCTGAACCACAGTGATGAGGGCCGACAATGAATGGACGAACATGAACCGCGAGCATCGCAAGTGCGTGGACTGGGCGGAGCGGATGATTGAAGGCATCGGCGTTGTTGAGCAGGTGGTTGAAACGCAGCCGTTCCTCCATGCGCAGAGGCTAGGCGGCGGGTTTACCCTATCGTGGATCAAAACAATTGACTGCTGGTAATTTTCAATTTTGGAGGGAAGCACCTGAAACAGCCGGAGGAAGGACCGACGGGCCTTTGCGGGGTAAAATCGGGGATTGGGTGAAGCTGAACTGCCGAAATCTGAAATACAGAAAAGGAGAACACGCGGGTAGAGAACAGGATTTGCCAGACACGGGCGATTTCGGAGGGGAGATCATTTAACCTGAGCCTATTGATCCGAACCACTTCGCCAAGTAATATTTTTAAAGGAGGTTTTCCAAGTTCCGGGCCAATGCCGGGTGGCTTCAAAGACCGGTATTCGACCGTCAACCACGAGGCTTTTTGATCGCAGATTTAAGATCATTGTTTTGAAAAAAGGTGGGCCGTGAGAAATTGGAATTTCCTGTTGCAAACCATTCTCAATTAGCGATGTTTCTCCCAGATGCCTTACGCAAACGCCGCCGATTTAAAAATCGATAGCGCCATGACTCTCAATCAGGTCAAGGTAGGCTGCGACGTGCGCATCCGAAGCCTCAGCGGCCCGGGCTGTGATCGCCTGCGGGATCTGGGGTTTTGTGAGGAGCTCAAACTCCGCAAACTCACCGGCGGAAGAAACATGATTTGTTCAATTTGCGGCATTCGGATGGCGATCAGCAAGGAACTCGCGGAGCAGGTTCTCGTATCGCCAATCGTCTGAAAATCACAAGCCCGCAGCTCATGCCGTCCACTTTGGAAAGCCCCTCCACCATCGCGCTCGTTGGAAACCCGAACGCAGGGAAAACCACCCTTTTCAACGCGCTGACAGGTAAGAATCAACAGGTGGGGAACTATTCAGGGGTGACCGTCGAGGTGAAATCCGGCGAGACTTTCACCCCTCATGGCCGCAAGCTGCGTGTGCTCGATCTGCCCGGCTGCTACTCGCTCAAGGCAAATTCACCCGATGAAAAAGTCGCTTTGGATGCCCTAATTGGTGCGCTTCCCGGAGAAACCAAACCGGACCTCGTCGTCTGCGTGGTGGATGCCTCAAACCTCGAGCGCCACTTGCAACTCACCCTCCAAGTCATCGAACTCGGCATCCCCTGCATCCTCGCCCTCAACATGGTGGACGTTGCAGAAAAATCCGGCCTCCGCCTGGATCCGGTAAAAATCTCTGAAGAACTCGGCATCCCCGTCGTGCCCATGCAGGCGAACGCCCGCAAAGGCATCGTCGAGCTCAAACAGGCCCTGCGGCTCCCCCACCCCACGGTGGTCGAGCCCACTTGGATTTCTAATAGTTCGGACCCCGAAACCGGGCGCCGGGATTTCATTTCAAAGCTTTGCGAACTTGCCGCCCGCAGGCCGGATGCCCATCAGCAAACTCTATCAGATCGGATCGATTCCGTTTTGCTCCACCCGGTTTACGGCTGGCTTTGCATGGCGCTCATCTTCTTCTCCGTTTTCTGGTCCATCTTCTCCTTTGCCCAAACGCCGATGGGCTGGATCGAAAACGGCCAAGCTCTGTTAGCTGATTTCATCCAAACCCGCATGGCCGATGGCGATCTGCGTTCA
Organism: Verrucomicrobiales bacterium; assembly: GCA_038221745.1. Classification (GTDB taxonomy): domain Bacteria; phylum Verrucomicrobiota; class Verrucomicrobiia; order Verrucomicrobiales; family Akkermansiaceae; genus Luteolibacter. The sequence goes on along the minus strand of JBBRIB010000190.1, from coordinate 2,793 downwards.
CTCCTGATAGACGGCATCCTCGGCGGTGTCGGTGGGTTGATCATGTTCCTGCCGCAAATCGTCCTTTTGTTTCTCTTCATCGGCCTGTTAGAAAGCTCGGGTTATATGGCCCGCGCGGCGTATTTGATGGATGGGGTGATGTCAAAAGCAGGCCTCAGCGGGAAATCCTTCCTGCCGCTTTTCAGCTCTTACGCCTGTGCGATTCCCGGCGTGATGGCCACCCGCACGATCCATTCCGCCAAGGAAAGACTCGTCACCATCTTCATCGCCCCGTGGATGAGCTGCTCAGCCCGTTTGCCTGTTTATTTCCTGCTTATTCCTTTGCTGCTTCATGAGAAGGAAGGCACCTGGAAGCAGGCCCTGGTGTTGTTCAGCATCTATCTGTTCGGCACCCTCACCGCCTTCATCGTCGCCCGCTTGTTGCGCGGCAGGCTGGGTGAAGATATCAGCCCGGGTCATTTTCTATTAGAGTTACCGCCGTATCGGCAGCCTCAGTGGGACTATATCCTGCGCCACGTTCTGGAGCGGGGTTTGGCCTTTGTGAAAAAGGCCGGCACCGTGATTTTAGGCCTTTCGATCTTGCTTTGGGCTCTCAGCACCTATCCGAAGGTCGAGGGCGATGATTCGGCAGATGCCCTCGCGCACAGTGCCATGGGCCGCATCGGCGCGGTGATCGAGCCGATCGTCAAGCCCCTCGGCTTCGATGGCCGGATGGGCACCGCCATTCTCACCTCATTTGCCGCCCGTGAGGTTTTCAACACCTCCATGGGCATCCTCTACCGGGTGGAGGAAACGGACGATGAGGAACAAAACCGCGGCCTTTTGAGAGACCAGCTCGCTGCGGCCAGGTGGCCGGACGGGAGGCCGATTTTCACCCCGCTCTCACTCATCTCGCTACTCGTGTTTTTCATCTACGCTCTTCAATGCCTGCCCACCAGCGCCGTGGTCGCGAGGGAATCAGGGTCTTGGAAATGGGCGGTCGGTCAGTTTTTCTTCATGACGCTCTTTGCTTATTGTGCTTCATTACTCATATTCCAAATCGGCACACTTACCGGATTTTAACATTACCATGGACTGGCAAACTTACACCGCGGCAGGAGTCGTCATCATCACTCTCACCGTTTTCCTCGTTGTCCTCGCGCGGCCGAAGAAAAAATCCGGCTGCGGCCACGGCTGCGGGTGCGATAAAACTCCCAAAGCTTGAAATCTCCCTTCTTGCCTGATACGTCTCGCCCGTGTTGATTTGCCGCACTTTTGAAGAACTCGCCGCAGTGGCCGGTCCACTGCACCTCGCTCTTGGAGTATTCGATGGTGTCCACATCGGCCACCAAGAAGTGATCATGCGTGCCGTCCATGCTTCCAAAACTCACGGGGGGCTGGCGGGCGTGCTCACTTTTGATCCCCACCCCATTCGCGTCATCGCCCCGGCAAAGGCACCCAAATCCTTGCTAGCCACTCTGGAGCATAAAGCGGAAATCGTCCAGGAATTGGGCATCAGCCTGTTCATTCCACTGCATTTTGATGCCACCTTCGCCACGATGGAAGCCATCGATTTCGTCGCGAGACTCACCGCCGCCTCCGTCCAGACGCTTGCCGTCGGCGAAGATTGGCGCTTCGGGCGGCAGCGCACGGGCGATGTGACCCTTCTGCGCCGCGAAGCGCAATCCCGCGGCTTCCACCTGGAGGCCGTGCCTCCCGTCATGCTTGATGGCGACCGGATCAGCAGCACCCGCATCCGCCAAGCCATCCGTGACGGCAATCTGATCGCCGCCCGCAACATGCTCGGGAGGCCCTACTCGCTCTCTGGAATCGTCATCGAAGGCAAAAAACTCGGCCGCACCCTCGGATTTCCGACCGCAAATCTCGACACCGCCGATGCCCAACTGCCACCCGACGGAGTTTGGATCGTAAAAACCCTCCTCGCCGACGGGCGCTCCGTGCCCAGCATCGCCAACCTCGGAATCCGCCCCAGCGTGGGCGGAAAATCCCACTCAGTGGAAATCCACCTCTTCAATTTCGCGGAAGATCTCTACGGCCAAAACCTGGAAATCCAGTTTGAAGAATACCTCCGCCCTGAAATCAAATTCCCTTCGCTCGATTCCTTAAAGATTCAAATTCAACGAGATACACAAGTGGCAAAAGATTTTTTCCAAATCTAGAAACCTCCTGCTTGACAAACTGATCAGTCATTTGAACACTACTCAGATGAATCGTTTTAAGTCCCTTTTCGGAAAGCTCTTTCACCACTTGGCACAGACCCTCTACCCCCAATTTCCCCCACCGCAAAGGATCAGAAGGCCCATCGAAATCCAGCTGGAATTCCCATGGCATTCAAAAAGATGACTTTTTCGGATTTTACGCTTACGCTCGCCCGCTAAGCCATCTATGAATCGTGAAACCTTTTCGCATGGAGCCATTCAAGCCAAACTATTCCATTTGCCTCCGCGCTTGCTGCGTGGTCCTCGCTTGTTGTTTCGCACCCCTCTACGGCGGAGAGAATCCAGCCTTATCATCCTCTAACAAGGCCCAATCCCGCAGCGATCTGAGCATCGAAGAAGCGCGGGAACTCCTTACAAAAGGTGACTCCGCCTATGAGAACGCTCGCTACGCTGATGCCGTGGAAGCCTACGTCGGTGCAAGGGAAATGATCCCGGATTAGCCGGGCACTGCCGCACTCCGCGCTGCCGCCGCCCAACGCCATTCCCAAGCCTCTGTCGAGCTGGCCCGCGCCCTCTCCCGCAAGGGCGATGTCCCCGCGGCCACCATCGTCGTCGAGAATGCACTTTCCATCTC
>JBBRIB010000189.1:0-6319 GCA_038221745.1 Verrucomicrobiales bacterium | reverse complement strand
CAATCCGCCCTTCAGCTACCGCTGGGACCCCACCGATGCGATGGGCGATGACGTCCGCTTTAAAAACCACGGCCTCGCCCCAAAATCCGCCGCAGATTTCGCCTTCCTCCTGCACGGCTTTCACTTCCTGAAAGAAGAAGGCGTGATGGCCATCATCCTGCCCCACGGCGTGCTCTTCCGTGGCGGTGCCGAAGAACGCATCCGCACCAAGCTGCTCAAGGACGGCCACATCGACACCGTCATCGGCCTGCCCGCCAACCTCTTCTACTCCACCGGCATCCCCGTCTGCATCCTCGTGCTCAAGAAGTGCAAGAAGCCGGACGACGTGCTCTTCATCAACGCCGCCGAACACTTCGAGAAAGGCAAACGCCAGAACCGCCTCACGGAAGCGAACATCGCCAAGATCATCGACACCTATCAGTTTCGGATGGAAGAGGGCCGCTATTCCAAGCGCATCCCGATGGAGCGCATCGCCGCGGAAGGCTACAACCTGAATATTTCCCGCTACATCAGCACCGCGACGGCGGAGGAGGAGATCGAGCTGGAAGCAAGCCACGAGAGATTGGTGGAAATCGAGCACGCCATCCAAACGGCAACAGCCAAGCACAATGAATTTCTGAAAGAGCTGGGCCTGTCCATGTTGCCATCGGCTGATTCCAGTCCGCCGGAACAGTAAAGCGAGCACTCTTCCAAATTTCGACGCGCCATACACGGAAGCGAAGATGAAAGGCTTCCCCGAGGTCGCGACGGGGGATCGCTTCGAGGGCGATGAATGCCGTTTTCTCATCGTGGCCAGCAAGTTCCGGACGGGCTTCGATCAACCCAGGCTGGTGGCGATGGTTGTGGACAAGAAGCTCAGCGGCGTGGCCTGCGTGCAACCGCTCTCCCGCCTGAACCGCACCAGGGCAGGCAAGGAGGAAAAATAATCACAGAGTGAACATGATCCGAAATGAACGAAAAATTGACAACATCACCTTACCATTTGACAGAATCCGTAAGGCGATTAAGCTCTGCTGATGTTAATCAAAGTCACAAGCAAACGGCAGGTTACCTTTCCTGCCTCTGTATTGAAAGCTCTGGGCGCATCGCCCGGCAGCCATCTTGAACTCCAGCCTTGCAGCAATGGCTTCCTTCTTAAAACTCACAAGATCGACCACCTGAAGCTCGCTCCCCTGCGCAATCAAATTAGCAAAGCGACTCCCGCTTTTGATCCCGAGACATTCCGCCAGCAACGCCATGAACCATCACTACGGGATTGATAGCTCAGTCTTTGTCCGCCTGCTCACTGGCCATCCCGACGCAGAATATGAGAAAACCGTGCGTCGCTTCGAGGAGCGCTCAGAAAAAGAGCCACAAGCGGAATTTTTCGTCTCTAATCAAGTGATGGGTGAAGCCTACATCGCGCTTCAGCATCAGTACGCCATCAGCAAACCCGATGCGAAATCTGCGATGATTGATGTCCTAACAAGCGGCCTATGCTCGCCACTGAATGGTGCATCAGTGATCGAATTACTTCAAACGGCTCATGGTTGCGGGCTGCTTGATCGACTGATTGCCAATGACTACGCCAAATGTGACATGACACTCCTGACCAATGACTTAAAAATGAGTCGTCTTCCGTCTGCTCAAAAACTGTAGCGGAGACGGCAACCAAGTGCAGGCAACAGAAAACACCCATCAGCTCAAGAACGGAGCAAAACACGCCGTGAGAGCCACCTTCCGAGGGTTTCAGGAATGCTGGTGTAGTGCTTCGCAAATCGCTTTTCAGCCACCGACGGTCATAGACACGCCGCTACATTGGGAACGCTACGCCGTTGCATTTTCAAGCGTTCTCCAATACCCACCGATATTCGCCGGCGATCTGCTCGTCCACCGGGCGTTGGAGCTCGGGGGGGAGCACGCCCCAGGTGTAGGTTTCGATCTCGTAGTGATGGCAGGCATCCGGGTGGTTGCGGCGCCATGCGAGGATTTCCCGGGCATGAAAGCGGGTGGAACGGAGCGGTGCAGCAGGCTCGGCATCGAGCGGGATGTGGAAATGGACGCGCATTTCCTCTGAGGTTGTCAGGTCGGGGTTTCCTGCTTCGTGGGCGGAGAAAAATTCCGGGAGATCGTAAAAGCGGGTGATCATGCCATCCGTCCCGCGCAGCAGGACCTGATGAAAATAGGTGGGTTCTTGAAAGGCGCGGATGGCATCGAGGGCGGCGGGGTCCCGTGGATCCAAGGCGAGGGCGCTTGAAAGATGGATTTTTGAAATGCGGATGCCGGCGGCGGTGAGCGCATCCAATGAATTTTCCGCAGGATCGTATTGCAGCGCGAAGTGGCAGGCATCGTAGTTCACGCCGATGCGGCGCTTTAGCAGGATGGGATCCGGTGCTTGTTGGGCGAGACGTTCGAAAAATGCCAGCGTTTCAGCGGTGTTTTCAAAATGGCCGAGTGGCTCCGGCTCAAGGCCGAGGTGGAAATCGTGGCCAGTTTCCTGAGCGAGATTTTCCAACCAATCGGCGAGTTCGATGAGGTGGGCGAGGATCAGGGATTCATCCGCATGGAAGGCTTTGAGTGAGCCGGGAAGGGTGGAAACGGAGGCCGCACTGCCCGGCGGAGCGATGATGGAAAGGATTTTGAAAAGGTTCTTTGTGTAGTCCAAGCGGGCGCGGTCGGCCCAATCCGGCAGGAAAACCTGTTCCTTGACACGGGTGCCATGGAAGCTGCCGTAAGGAAAACCATTGATGGTGAAAACGTAGGTTTGCGTGCGCGCCAACCATTCTTTGAATTCATCCAAATGGGTTCCTGAGAGAAGATCGGCAGCGGCGATGGCGGAGAGCCTGAGGCCGATGGCGAAAGGCGCATCTGCCGGGAGTGAACCTTCACTGCGCAAGCGGTCCCTCACTGCGAGAACATGCGATTCCAAAACTTCACGGGTTTTCTCCCAAGTTTCCGCAGGGTGGATATTGGTGCAGTAGGCGAGGTGGGCGGAATCAAATTTCAAAGCGAGGGTGGATCTACAGGTGGATAATTTCTAACATATTCGCTGACGGCCGCTTGCCACGGGCGGACGGTTGTGCCGAGAGCAAGCGCGAGTTTCGAGTTGTCCATGGCGGTGAATCTCGGACGGACGGCGCGGAAGGCGGTGACATCTGCGAGATTCAAGGCCTCGATGTTTGGGGCGGAATGCAGTTTACCCGAGGCGACCATTTCATCGATGACGGCGCAGGCCATGCCATGCCAGCTCGTGGGTGCGCCGCTTTGGCAGGCATGGAAGAGGCCAGCGCAGTTTGCGGCGACCAAGCCGTCCACCCACAGGGCGAGGTCTTGGGTGGAGGTGGGAAGGGAGGATTTATCGGCGATGGCGGTGAGCTTTGTGCCAGCGAGGGCGGCCTGATAAATTTGATCGATAAACGAAGGTTTCTCAGGCCCGAAGACCCATGAGACGCGGATCACCGTGGTGCGGGGATGGGCAAGCACGGCCTGTTCGCCCGCGAGCTTGCTGGCCGCATAGACGCTGAGAGGGTGGGGGATGTCCTCCTCGCGCTTGAGGCCCTCTTCTTTGCCATCAAAGACATAATCGGTGCTGAAATGGATGAAACGAATGCCCTTTGCAGCCGCCCATTTTGCCATTTCTGCGGGGGCTTCCGTATTCACCCGCTGGGCCATGGCGGGATCATCTTCGCATGCTTCCAGCCCGGTGATGCCAGCGGGGTTGATCAAGACATCGCAATCCAACCCCGCAAGGATGGCAGCCATCGACTCCCGGTCCGCGAGATCGAAAAACTTTCGCGGCAGGCGGGTGACCTGATGCGCCTTTTCAAAATGATTCGCCAGAGCGGCCCCTACGCGGCCGGTGGTTCCAGTGACGGCCACGCGCATGGCCTTGGATTAAAGAACGCCTTGCTCGCGCAGAACCTGGTCCACTTCATCGTGATCCTGGGAGACGATTCCCGCATCGCGGATGCGTTGGATGTTCCGCCGCACACCCACTTTGCTGCGCGGGCCGGTGACGAGGCCGGCTACGCCCTCGACCAAAAACGGCAGCAAGGCGACCACACCCAAGGCACCGATGCCGATGCCGATGCCCCTGCGTGCATTGGGGTGCATCAAATCTCCCAATAGCAGACCCGCAGCCGCACCCAGCAGGGCGGGGGCCGTCAGGGCGCTGGTTTCCATCCATGCGGGTGCAGTTGATTCAAAATACTCTTCAGCCATGGCGGGATCGTAAACAGTTTCCAAGCTCACGACAACCATTGAAAAACAAAATTGTAACGTATTCCGCCTTTTCCAATCTCCATCCGTCAGGCACCCTGCGCTCCATGCCTACTTTGGAAAACACTTATGCCCTCATCCTCGCGGGAGGTTCCGGCACCCGTTTTTGGCCGCTCAGCCGCAATGCCCGACCCAAGCAATTGCTCGATCTCTTCGGCGATGGCACACTCCTGACCCAGACGATCCGCCGCCTGGAGGGGCTGGTGCCATTTGAAAACATCATCATCCTCACCAATGAACTTCAAGTGGAGGCCGTGCGCGAGGTGGCCCCAATGTTGCCGACGGAAAACATCTTCGCTGAGCCTGCCAAGCGGGACACCGCGCCTGCCGTGGCGCTCGGCATCGGGCTGATTGCCGCGCGCAATCCTGACGCACTGATGATGGTTTTACCCGCAGACCAACTCATCCAGGACACCGCCGCCTACCATGCGGTGATGCGGGATGCACTGGAGACGGCGGAAAAATCCGACGGACTGGTGACCATCGGCATCCGTCCCACCTGGGCCTGCCCGTCTTACGGCTACATCGAGCGGGGCGAGCGCGCGAGAATCCAAGGCCTCACCTGCGAGCACCCGCCCGTGGAGGTGAAGCGTTTCCGGGAAAAGCCCGATGCCGAACTCGCCGAGCAATTCATCGCCCAAGGAAATTTCTCCTGGAATGCGGGCATGTTCGTCTGGTCTCTGCCCACCGTCATCGAGCAGCTCACCAAGCACGCCCCGCAGCTCTCGCACTTTGTTTCGGAAATCCGCCGCTCGCGAGACATAGCCGCCACCGTCGCCGCACAGTTTCCAAGGCTCACGCCCATTTCCATCGATTACTGCCTGATGGAAAAAGCAGACCGCGTGCTCAACATCGAGGCCACCTTCGATTGGGACGACATCGGCTCATGGATCTCAGTGGCCAAATACCTCGAAGCCTCCGGCAAAGAAAATCGCGCGAATGAAGCCATCAGTGAAATCGATTCCCAAAACAACATCGTTTTCAATGCCCGGCCCGGCACCCGCATCGCCCTGTTGGGCGTGGATGATCTCATCGTCGTCCAGACCGGGGATTCCTTGTTGATTGCAAATCGCCATCAGGCGGATGCCATCAAAAAACTCGTAGATATTCTACCTCCCGAGCTGCACTAGGAGCCTGGGAAACATAGTGTTTGGCGTCCATAATGTTCGGCACGGCAAAGGATTCAAGCCTTCCCAGACGTTTGCAGCGCCGGCTGGATAAAAATTCCAGACGCATGCTTGCTGATTCTCGCAGGATCAAGCGTGTGGATGATGCAATTTCCCGTCTGCTGCAGCAACTGATGGATGCCTCGGTGTTGGCCCGCGACCTGCCATTCGGCGAAAGCAGCCGCACCACCAAACGCATGCTTTATCAGATTCAGGATCCGGCCATCCGCTTCTGGTTCGGTGTTTACTCGCCCCATCAGAGTCTCTGGCGTTCCTACTCCGAGGAAAAAAAGAAACTGCTGATCCATGGGCATGCGGCCTCTGTGTTCGAGGATTGGTGCAGAAGCATGCATCCGGGGGCGCGGCGGTATTGGGATGAATTCTCCGAAATCGATCTGGTCTGCCCGGACCCGGAAAATCCTGACGGTCTTCTGGTGGGAGAGTCGAAGTGGAAACGCCTGACATCCCGTGAGCAGACCGCGTCTTGAGTGATCTCAAAGATCGCTGGGGCCGCTGCCAACTGGCCGCCCGCCATCCAAATGTCCGCTTCAATGTCTTTGGCGCTTCGATGCTGGGTCACATTTGAATGCCTTCTCCTTCTTCAAATCAACAATCCAAAATAAACACTCATCAATCGGAAATCCTCTTCGCCCACGGCTGCCAACTGGTTCTCGAACACACCTACCTCCACCCTCAGGTTTCAAAAAACATCCACGGCAAAAAAGATTTAAAAAATATTCTTGGCAAAGTGCTTCGGGAAGTTATTCTTTCGTTAACTCTTTTTTGAGAGTCAGGAAATTATACTCGGCCTTTCCTCGGCTCTCTGTTGAATTGGCACTTTCCACGCCTCCTTCCAACCCCAATTCCCCACACCCCCCTTTCCCCGCTCTCCGGCC
>JBBRIB010000188.1:0-6322 GCA_038221745.1 Verrucomicrobiales bacterium | reverse complement strand
ATGATGGCAATACCTTGCGTCTCTTTATCAGTGGCAAGGAAGCCGCCAGCAGCCCCTATTCCGGAACGGTTTCCCAAAATGAATATCAAGTCGCAGTGGGCATCGATAGCGAGATCACCGCCCGCCGTTTCAACGGTTCGGTGCGCCGCGCGACGATTTACTCACGGGCATTGAGCGCAGCAGAACTCGGTGGAAATGCCGGGTCCGCATCGCTCTCTCTCGATTTCACCAAGGATGCGGAAAAGCCCAGGACCCAACAGTTCATCGCGTATGGGGGCGATTTCAATGACCGCCCCACCGACCGTTCCTTCTGCTTCAATGGTCTCGTCACCGCGACGTTGGCACCTTCACCTCAATTTGACGAGGTGAAGAAAATCTATCAGGACATCCACACCACCGCCGTGAGTGTGAACGGCCCGAACTTGAAGATACGCGTGCAGAATGAGTATTTCTTCAAATCTCTAGCAGGTCTCACCGGATCATGGAAGCTGCTGGAAGATGGCGTGACCGTGGCCGAGGGAAAACTTGAACTGCCCGAGATCCCAGCCCAGCAAAGCGCAGAACTGGACGTGATGACGGGCCACGCTCCAGACCCGACCAGTGAGTATATTCTCCGTGTCCGCTATGATCTCACTGCGGCGAACGCATGGCACCCGGCCGGCATGCCCATTGCTTGGGATGAAATTTTTCTGCCCTGGGGCAAGCGCACACCACCTCCCACCACAAATTCCGGTGAGACCCCGGCCGGTTTCTCCGAGGGAGAAAAAGTCTTCACCGTGAACGCCAAGGATCTCACCGTGGTGTTGGATAAACGCAATGGTCTGATCACTTCGATAAAAACCAAGGATCTTGAATGGTTGGTTTCACCACTGCGGCTCAACTTCTGGCGCCCCGCAACGAACAATGATGAAGGCGCAAAGCTCAATCATTCCCTGCAAATCTGGCAGCACGCCGGTGCGCGTGCAAACGCCACGGAGGTGAGCGCCTCGCAAGCTGGCAACGACGTAACCCTCAAGGCACGCCTCAAAATCCCTGTGGGCGAGAGCGAGGCTGAAATTCTCTACCGCATCACCGGTGCTGGAGAAATCCACATCGATACCCAATTCCGGCCAAGTGGTAACAACCTCCCGACGATTCCAAAAATCGGCTACCAATGTGAGATTCTCGAACGTGCTCCGATCATGAAATGGTATGGCAAAGGCCCCCACGAGAATTACGTGGATCGCAACTCCGGCGCTTGGACAGCGATTCATGAAGGCGTTGTTTATGATTTATTCCATCGTTATGCAGACCCTCAAGAGGCTGGAAACCGCATCGGCGTTCGCTGGCTCACTCTCTCCGGGCCGATGGGTGGAACCGGCCTGCGAGTGGATGCCACGGGCGAAAGCTTGTTGGAAACAAGTGTCTATCCCTGCGGCGTGGCTGATCTCAGTTTGGCCATGCATCCCGAGGAAATCCCTGCGAGAAATCTCATGACGCTCAATCTGGACCATCGTCAATCCGGCCTCGGTGGCACCAATTCCTGGGGTGCCTTGGCCTTGCCGAAATACCTGATCAAACCGGATCAGACATATCAATGGTCCTTCAAGTTGAGTTTCTTGGAAACCCCGCCGACGGTTCCCGTGCAGGTTAAACCAAGATCCATTCCCGGGACCGAGTGATTTCAAACATCAGAGTTCACTTTCCCGCTGCACGGGTGGGCGTGAGGGTGAACTCAAGCGGCTGCGATCCCCGAAGCAGTTTCACCCTGACGGGTAATCCCGGAATCAGATAGAAAAACGCATTTGCCGCATCCGCATACTCGGTAATTTTCCGGTTCCCGATGCTGGTAAGCACATCGCCCGGCAGCGTGCCAGCCGCAGCGGCGGGTGAATCCGGCAAAACCCTCACCACCTGCGGAGCTTGCACATCCGCCCGCAAGGAAAGCCCGAGCCAACCCCGGACGAGTGCCCCGCCCTTGCTGATATCCTGTTGCACGCGATGGACAGCCTCCGCAGGAATCGCATAGGCTGTATTTCCCGCTCCCGCTTCTTGAAAAAGTATCCCCACCACACTGCCTTCATTGGTAAGAAGGGGAGTGCCAGGCGGGGGCACTGGCCGATCAAATGAAACCCGTAACAAGGCCAGCGGTAAAACTTTCCCCCCCACTTGCTTGACCCATCCCGTAGTGCGGCAGGAAACCGGGCCAGTGGGAGTTTGCGCCGTCAGGCTGGCATTGGCATACTTTCCCGCCTCGCGCAGCCATGGGAGAGGCGAGTGCCGGCTTGCATCATCGATCAAAAGGAACTCCAGGCGGGATACCGGATCATGCCCCAGCACCTTGGTGGCGACGGGTTGGTTTCCTAACAATAATCGAGGCCTGCTCGCATCGGCACCGCTTGCCACGATGGCCACCAACATGGCGGATCCTTCCACTGGCACCGCCATGGATTCCGCCGCTTTCCCCCCGACTGCCGCTGGGAATGTAACTTGCCAGCGTGGCGCCAGAGCGATGGGCTGGGCGGGGATAGTCGAAATGCTAAAAGTGATCCAGATACCTAAGCTATGGACCAAACCACTCGGGCGCGGTTTTTGCAGAGCCACCATTGGAGGATGCCGAATTTAGAAAACCTGCTCGCCCGCGTCCCCTTGAGTCGAAGGACTCAGGTCCAATTGATTAAGCTGCTCCGCCGGAGGGGCGGGCGCAGGCACCACTTGATAGTTGACGCGTGATGACGATGGTTTTTCCAGCTCCGTATCACGAGGTGCGAGAATGAAGCTGATCGTGAGTGTTGCATAGGCCACTCCTGCACCGTAGACCCACTTGGAGGGGCCAAGATTACCTAGCCATTCAAAAAAATGGCAAGTCATCGCGCTTAATCCTGATTTCTCGACCACCCGTGCACGTTGGTGATGGTGAAATTCGCAGAGGAAATCCCCCCAGTAGCCATCCTCCGGGCGTTCATCACGCTTAAGGGCTAGCAAGTCTCCGATTTGTTTGATCGATGGTTTCACTGCAGTTGATAGTTAGGAATTATTTAAAATTAACTCCCTTGGCAAGCATTTTTTCAAAATCTTTCTTCCCAGCTATCTTGGAGGGCAGATTGAAGTTGAAGGTGCGCATAATGGAGGCGAGACCGAATCGTGCCTTCGGAAGCCTTCAACACCTTTGCGATGTCCGCGTGGGACATGCCTTGGATGTCGAACATCGTCACCACCATTCTGTGAGGATCAGACAGTTTCTTCATGGCTTCGTTCAATTTTATCTGAAGCTCGTTAAGATTGGTCTGGCGCTCAGGGTTTCCCTCGTGAGTGGAATCAATCAGTCCGGGGTCCTGCTGCACGGATGACTCCAAATCATTGAGGCTTAAAGTGGTGCGACGTTTTCTTTTCTTGAGGAAATTGAGCGTGAGATTGACGGCGATCTGGTAGATCCACGTATAAAACGTGGAGCTGCCACGAAAGCGCCCCAGCGATTGATAGGCGCGGGCAAAGACTTCCTGCAGCAAATCGTGGGTGTCCTCCTTGTGGGAGGTCATGTTGTAGACGAGGCCATAAAGCTTATCGCCATACTTGAGGATCAGGGCATCAAATGCGCGGGTGTCGCCCTGTTGGGCACGCGTAATGAGGTCCTGGTCAGGGTCGGGGGGACGGGGCTGACGAAACATTAGTTACAGAATAGGGGTGAGCAGCGGACGCAGGATACATGCCGCTTGTCGCATGTAAAGCAGGGTAAACACGAGAAAACCACGGTTGTCGGAACGCACGGTGTCCCAACTGGAGGAATCTAAAAAGATTTCCACCGCCAAGGTAACGAACCCGACGAGAAGCAGTTTACCAAAGTTTGATGCGGCCGCATCAAACTTTGGTAAACGATCACCGGGGCGGGTGATCCGGTTGATGCTTAAATCGGCTTCAGCAGATAGCCGCCTACCCAGCCTTCCTCGCCTTTTTCATTGCGGCACCAATGCCAGCCGTGGATCTGGCGGAGCGATTCGAGGGGATCGCCACGCTTGATGGTCAGCACGGTTGGATCGTAGTCTTCCATTGCCGCAAAGCGCGCTTCGCCGAGCGGTTCGAGGATCTCCTCGGGAACGTAGCCGTCGTTGCCATCCCGATCATTGGCCCAGACCCAGCCGGGCCAGGCACGATCGGCAACTCCGACGGTGATTTCGTCTCCAGCTTCCAATTTGATGGGATCGCTGTCCTTTTCCTCGTAATCGGCATTGGCAATGAAGTTGGGCATGGTCGCAGAAAGAAAATCAGATTTGGTGGGAAATGGAAATGGTAGATTCCGGTAAGGTTGCCAGACTCCGCCCGAATGAAATTTTGGTGGCTGATGGTTTTTTTATGTTTGCCGGCATGCGCTTCACGCGAGGGAGAGGTTTTTACCCCGCCACCGCCGGGAAGCATGGACATGGTCAGGTTTTGCCGGAAGAACGAGGGTAAAAAAGTGGGCGATGGTGAATGCTGGGCCTTGGCAAACGAATCCTTCAAGGCCGCCGGAAAAAAACGCCCAAGCCGCGATCTGCGGGTATGGGGCCGCTTGGTGGATCATCAGCGGGAGCAGGTTCGAGCGGGTGATGTGATTGAATTCCAAAACGCTTATTTTTCCGAACGGATCCTCACCGGCCCGAATCACACCGCCGTGGTCATCCAAAGCGGACCGGGCAAACGCTTCACCGTGGCAGAACAAAAATTCAATCGGCAGAAAAAAGTCAGCTTCCGTGAGATGAGCTTGGATACGCTGGTTTCCGGAAACGTGCGGGTTTACCGGCCTGAGTAATTTATCAGTGCGGGATGGAATTGCTCCAAGGCACCGATCCACCGCTCTCGGATGCCGCCCGCCCGGACCGTTCCCAATCCAGAGTATTTCCAAGGGGAAAACAGCGTCTCGCCGTGCTATGAAAACCGCACGGACAGCAAGGAGCTCAATCCCTCCTATCAGCTGGAGGCCAGTGACGATCTTGTGAGCTGGACACCCATGCCTAACGGAAGTGCAAGTCAAAAGTCTCTTTCCAGCCCTTGGCGGAGGACCACGCTCGCCGCGCAGACCGTTGCCGAACGCGCCTTCTACCGGGTGCGCGCCTCGCACCGTGTTCCGGAGTGAGACGGCTGAAAACAAAGAAGCCGCGCTTTCGCGCGGCCTCTCAAGTTCTGTCATGAACACCGGGGACCTCTCCCCTTTATGAAAATTGAATCCGGGGGCTTCTCCCCTCAACGCGCTTAGAATGCCCCGGGCTTGCCAGTTTGTCTTGTCCCTAAATCATGGGACACGGGCGGACTACTCGGTGGGTGGCGGGGATTCCGGATTGCCGGTTTTCAAGCCGAGGTCTGCGGCGGCAAGGCCATAAGCGCTCAAAAGATTCTTTTGGGAGGCCTCAAGTTGTTCGACGCCATAAACATCACGATTGTAAGAGCGGGCCGCCCGCTCAAGGGCGCGGAGAGCCACGACAATGTCCTGAGCTTTTGCGAAAAGCGGGAGATCCGCCTTTTCCACAAAGCGTTCGAGATTCGTGAGAGAATCGCGGCATTGCTCGCCGAAGCGAAGGAGGGTGGCCGCATCACGATACGGGCGATCTTCCGGTTCATTGATCAACCGCTCGACGGGGGTGAGAGCCTTGCGCAGCATGGGTATGAGCACTTCGCGAGAGATTTGGGTTGGACGGCCTCCAGATCCTTGGAGGCTCAGCAGCTTGGCGGAAATGTGCTGTGGCCATTGCGTTGCAAGTTCTGCAAGGCGGCGGCGGATGAAGGGATTTGCGACGTATTGGCCGACGGCCAGATTGATGGATTTATCCCGGATTTCCTTAAACCTGGCGGAGCCGGCGGCATTTGTATCACCAAGTTTAACGGCAGAGCGCTCCAGAAGTTCGGAGAAATTCGATGCGGACACCACTTCGTAATCAAGGAAAAACCGCGCCTTTTCCAAAGCCAAAACGGCGAGCATGGAAGGACCGGCTGCCGTTGGAACGATCAGGCGTTTCCCCTCGCCCGGATTTTCACAGAGAATCTCGATTTTGTTCCAGAAATCGCCGCCGGGCAGGAATTCGCCTTCTGCATTGAGGACACCGATGATGGTTGCATCCGGCACACGCCCGCTGATCGCAGCACTGGCAAGAGTGGCGGCGGCGGCATCAATGGTGTTTGGCTTGAGAGCCTGAAGCTTGGGCGGCGGGGGGAGCGATCGGGAAGCGCCCGGCCTCTCGCGTTGTCTTGCGGGCCTGAAAAGAGGGCAACTGAAGGTAATGGTGAGATCTGCCGGGAGACTCGTGTGCTGGTTCTCAAGAAGGTCTTTAAAATGATTCATCGAACCCAGTGGATAGGTCGAAAAATCGGGATC
>JBBRIB010000187.1:0-6323 GCA_038221745.1 Verrucomicrobiales bacterium | reverse complement strand
TTAAAATATTATTTAGAATCTCGATCAAAGGGTCTTGTGAAGGCAATTTATTTTTTATCTTGCCAAGAGATGAAATCACTCGGGGGTGTTGAAAGTTATACGCAAAAAAAGTCGTCATTCTTCCATTAGGCAAGACAGCGTTTGAAATTAGCTCTTTGGATAATGTATCGGCCTCAAATTTAAGAACCAGCTTTTCAAAGGCACTCATATAATCGACAGGTTCTAAAACTTGCAATGCCTCGATCATCAGACCTTTTCCGTCATTTCCTTGTGCAAGAAGTTCTATGTTTTCAACCATCTGGGACCAAAATGTTAGTGCCAAGTTTTTGAGGGCTAAAAAATCTGGATTGCTATTCCGATCTTCCACATCGAGAGCGGAATTTGTTATATGTGATTTACTTGCTACAAGTGCTTCAATTTTTAAATTTACGTCAGCAACATTATAATTTGGATTGGCTAGTAAAGGCATTGAAATAAATAGGTAGCTGATCAGAGTTAATTTCATGAGTTTGTTAAGGTGTGTATTTTCTAAATTTAGCAGTTTGATATATTGTTCTTCCTGAGCGAAGTGAAATCTCATTTCTGAGATCAGCCTTTCGGTTGACATTTGTGGGGCCCGCACTAATCCATGAACCATCATGGTCAAGGATGCCACAGTGACCTTGGCCAATCCCAATCACCGCAACAACAAAGCCCGGCTGAGGATAAGTTTCGACAGGTAAAAGCGTCCAATGAGGAATTATCTTGGGATCAGTACCCTCCCACTGGTTTGCGATGGGCGGATAACTGGTGAATGGGGGAACTCCGTTTATCCATGGGACGACGGCCCCTCCGTCAGTAGCCTTATGGGCTACAAACAAATTGCATTTGTTATCACCGACTTCAAGTGGCAGATTTTTGGCATTTGTTGCATACGCAACGCTACCAAGATTTGCTTTTGCTTGGTTTCTCACATTGATTTGCCAGTCTTGATCGACGACTCCGAAGCATTCATTTTCGTCCTTTTTCTTGGCGGAATGGGGATCGTCTGTGGCGCGTTTCAAGAAGAAGTCCTGTCCTTCCACGGTGGCCTTTACCTCGTAGATTCCGGCATCTTCTGGCTGTGCTGTGAAGGTATGGCCTTGGCCATCTTCGTAGGCTGTCCACCCGCTATAAGTGCCGTTCCATTTTAGGATTCTCCAATGCCATTGGATTTTGTCTTCGAGCAGAAGTGGCCCATCCGGCAAGCCTGGTGATAGGCGATATCGAACCGTGTCGGTCTTTTTTACGACCAACCCATCCTCGGGAGCAGATGTTTCACCCTCTTTGACAACCTTTATGTCCACCGGCAGGAGGAGAACTGGTTTGATGGTATTACTGCCTTTGGGTTCGGCGGAGCCGAGGAGTGCACCGTCTTTATTGATTTGCTCAACTTGGATATTTTCCCAGATGGATTCGCTGAGGAGTGTATCGAGAACAATAGTTTTGCCGTTTCTCCAAATTTGTTGGTCTGGGTAGGTGATGCCGGTGCCGCCTTTGTTCATATCCATTATGCCGGGCAGGGGCATGGTCTCCCATGCTTCATTGCGGTAGCGCTTGGTGGATGTAGATTCACCGACGATGATGAGATCTCGATCCAAAGGATCTGAGGTGAGAGCGGTGACGTAATCCGGGACGTCAACGGAACCTATCCTGTATTTCCATGAAGATTCATCAAGTAAATACTCCGATGTAGCTATTTTACCCGTGCGGCTGATGCCGGGCGCAGCAGAGTGTGGATTTATCCGTGATGAAATACGAATTGCTCTTGTTGTTTTCGGCAATATGAAATTAGGACTTTGAATACTATATTCAATAGGCTTAGGGTCGCATGTTTGATCATCTGGACAAGTATCCGGTGGCCAAGCTTCTTCAGCCACAGCAAACTGATCAAACCGCGCAACGATTGTTCTATGTCGTAAAAGTTCTGTAGGAACGCCTAAGGCGAACTGTGGGGCTGAGGTAGGCGATTCAAATTCTAAAGGAAACGATGCTATAGAACTTTCATCGAAATAAAAGGGTAAATCATTATCTTGAATTGGAAAACTATAGTTCGAATAAATTCGATTGCTGTTTGTATAGGCAAGGCCAGAACTTGGAGTAGGTCTCGTTTCACGACCCGCAAAATCGCCTAGTTTTGCCCACTGCGGCTGCACACTCGTTCCGTCCCAATGGTAAAGATCAGAGTCCTTACCCATCACGATCTGCATTTTGTCATTCAAAACAGCAGGAACCAAAGTGCGTCCCCGGGAATCCGTATTGGATGCGACGGAGTCCATATTTAGATCAATGATCACGTAACTTGGTTGGGAGATTTTTTCCAGTCGATGAGTATTTCCTTTGGATCGGCATCTTCGCCGTCTAAAAGGCCGTCGTTATCGGTGTCCGGGGTGTTAGGGTTAGTGCCAAGGAGGAGTTCATCCGCGTTGCTAAGGCCATCGCCGTCGAGATCGTCAGGTGTTGGTGGTAAGGGTGGCGTTGGAGTGGGTGGCGGATTGCTGCCGGGGTTGGTGGGATCGCTACCATTGTCGCGCTCGGCTTTGTCAGACAGACCGTCGCCATCGGTGTCGGGGTTGAGGGGGTTGGTTTGGATTCCAAGAGGAGTGCCGCTCGGGTTAGGTGGGAAGTAGGGGGTGATTTCCTGAAGGTTGGTGAGGCCGTCGCCATCGAAGTCTGCGGTGTCGAGGGTTTTGCCGGGAGGGATAATTTGGGAGGTATAGGCGAGGCGGAAGAAGGCTTTGGAAGTGGTGCCGGCCACCTCGTGCTCGATGAGAGTGCCTTGGCCAGCCTCAATGATGGGTGCCCAATTCCATTTGGCGAGGTGATCATTGGAATCTGATACCTGCACGAAATAATTGCGCCCGGTTACGCCCTGCCAGCGGAGAAATGGTGTGCCAGTGGAGTTGAACTCGACGCGACATTGCTGATCAACACCGGTTGGCTGGGCAAGGAGACTGGGGATTGTGAGAAGTGCCAACGAAACAATTGAAGAACTGATATTGAAGAACAGCTGCGGGGCGCGGAAGCCGCTTTTTGGAGAGGGAGGGTTCATGGTGCGGTGGCTCCCTTCTTTTCTGGCTGTGGGTTGGTGAGGTAGCGGCTGCCGCGATGGGGGCGGAAGATGATGGTCTCATCTTGCGCAACGGGTGGATTGGCGGCGGCCCAAGCGGCGGCGTCTCGTTGGTATTTCTTGCTGGCAGCTTGATAGGTGATGAGGCGTTCCTTTTCCGAGGTGATGAGGTCTTTGATGAGATAGAGAAAGGCTGGGGCTGTTGGATTCGGGGTATTTCCTGCTGTGATGCGGATGGTTCCGGCGGGGACATGGGGAATCACGGTTTCGCCGTCGTGGCTGAGTTGTTGGAATTCTTCTCCTTCGATGTCGGAATGCATCAGGCTTAGGGAGTAGTCCTCGCCGTCATGGATGAATCCGCCGATCCCCGCCAGAAGGCCGATATCGAATCCACAAAGTGCTTGGTGGTAAACACCTGTTGTCTGATCCGTCCAATTCACTTCGCTGACCTTGTGATCGTAAACGGTGGCTCCGAGGTTGATGGAACGTCTTAACAAGCTGGCCTGCTCGGCGAGTTCTGCGGCGGTGGGTTCCCGGTAAGGCTGGGCGGGTGCGGGTTCCGCCGGGAGCGGGAGGTCTGGCAGGGTGGAAGCAGCACCGCGCTGGAGGGTAAGGGTGGTGTCATCCTCGCCCTCCACGGTGATGGAGGAATCGATGCGGATATTCGGGAGAGGCTTGGGCACCACCGGGGCGGGCGGCGTGAATACGGGTGCTACCAATGCGCCTTCTGGAAGGTAAGTGCGGGCGGGATTCTGCGCCTGAGGAGGTGAGGCTAACAGTGTGGGTGCCATCGCGAGGCTGACGAGGGTGTGGAGGAATGGCTTCATCGTGGAAATTGGTTTGCAGTCATTCCTGGTGGACGGGGAGTTCTAAAGTCGTAACAGGACGACTGCAACGGCCTTTGGCCGTTTCCCCGGAGGTAGCGGCTTGGACATTCGCCGCTGCCTCCCCGACCATTATGTCGGTTTGGCAGCATCGTTGCGGTCGATGCTGACCGCCTGTTACGAGGTTTAGAAACCCCATCCACCGGAGTGGACTCTCGGAAGCAGCGTAAAATACTTGCGACTGGCAAGATATAAATTCCAGATTTCTACTTTTGGTGTCTGTTTTCGATACGGTGCAATACGTAAATCTTGAATCTAAGCGCTGATCGCACCTTGGGCACGCGGAGTGGCTTCTCTTCTGGCTCAAAACACGGAAGAAATGATGGTTTCTCTTGATTTGTTCATCTTTGCTTGAACACTCCGCTCCTTACCACTGTACCGCGACGCATGACAAAACTCTTTGGAACCGACGGCATCCGTGGCCGTGTGAACGAATACCCGATCACCGCTGAAGTGGCCTTGCGGATGGGCAAGGCGGTGGCTCAGGTCCTGCGCTCCGAGCAGCCAAATCGCAACCGCGTGATCCTTGGTAAAGACACCCGCATTTCCGGCTACATGTTGGAGACCGCGCTCACCAGCGGACTGGTCTCGATGGGCATGGAGGTCTTGCTCGTCGGCCCGCTGCCCACCCCCGCAGTGGCGCATCTCACGAAATCCATGGGGGCCTCCGCTGGCATCATGATCACCGCCTCCCACAATCCTTATGAGGACAACGGGATCAAAATCTTCGGCCCGGACGGTTTCAAACTCTGCGATGAGCTTGAGACTCTCATCGAACGCCACATCCTCGGCAACGAACCCGAAGCGCCTCCGCTTCATCCCAAGTTCATCGGCAAGGCCCGCCGCATCGACGATGCCCGGGGCCGTTACATCGAGTTCGCGAAGCAGACCGCAGACAACATTCCGCTTCATGGCATCAAGCTGGTGTTGGATTGCGGAAATGGCGCGGCCTACTCCATCGCGCCCGTCATTTTCAAAGAACTCGGCGCTGAGGTGATCACCATGGCCACCGCCCCAGATGGTCTCAATATCAATGCGGACTGTGGCGCACTCCACCCGGAGCGGGCCGGTGAACTCGTCCGCCAACACCAGGCTGACATTGGAATTTCCTTCGATGGCGATGCGGACCGTGTGATCTTCACGAATGCCAATGGCAGCACTGTCAGCGGCGATCGCATTCTCGCGCTTTGTGCCATCGGCCTCAAGGAGCAGGGGAAACTCAAGCATGATACGCTCGTCGCCACCATCATGAGCAATCTCGGCCTGATCGAGGCGATGAAGGAAAACGGCATCCACGTCGAGTGTACCGCCGTGGGCGACCGCAACGTCATCGAGTGCATGCGGAAAAACGACTATAACTTCGGCGGGGAAAATTCCGGCCACCTCATCTTCGGCGATTACGTCACCACCGGCGATGGGATTCTCAGTGCCTTGCAAGTCCTCCGTCTCATGCTCGCGCGCAAGGCCGGTCTCGCGGAACTTGCCACCGTCATGCATGAGTATCCCACTTATCTTGAAAACATGCCTGTGGCCTCGAAGCCGCCCCTCGATTCGCTGCACAAGCTCCAGGCCCTGATGAAGCAAGCCACGGCCGAGTTTGGAGAAAAAGGCCGTCATCTCATCCGCTATTCCGGGACCGAGAATAAAATCCGCATCCTCGTGGAGCACCGCGAGAGCGAACAAGTCACCCAATGGATTTCCCGCTTCAAGTCCGTGATAAAACAGGAAATTAGTTAGTATTTCTTCATGCACGACGATTCTCCAGACTCTCATCCGCTTTCCCTCACCCGGAGAATCGAAGACTATCCTATCGGAAACATTCCGCTGCATGCACACCAGCACCGCGCGAGCGGCACGGCGGAATTTTCCTTCCATCCTCACGCATGGTTGGATTCCGCGGATCTTACCAATCTCGATGGCACGCTTGTCGATGCCGCGCTCACGCCACTTGCCTGGGTCGGTTGCACCCCGGATCTCTCGAACACCCGCACCGCCGCCGCTTCCTATATCATTCGTCACCCATGGGATCTTCTGCGGGCCAATGAAATCTTCATCGCCTCCCTCAGTCAAAGTTCGATCCATGGTGAAATCCATCCACTCGCCGTGATCGAAGGCATCCTTCAACTTGGCAAAGGCACCCGCATCCTTCCCGGTGTCTTCATCGAAGGCAACGTCATCATCGGCGAAAATTGCAAGATCGGCCCGAATTGTTATATTCGTGGCAATACCACCATCGGCGATGCTTGCCACATCGGCCAATCCGTCGAAATCAAGAATTGCCTCATTTTGTCGAACACCAACGTCGGCCACCTTTCTTACATCGGTGATTCGATCCTCGGCGAAAAGGTCAA
>JBBRIB010000186.1:0-6326 GCA_038221745.1 Verrucomicrobiales bacterium | reverse complement strand
AGCCGCCGCGCTTGAGCATTTTCACAATCCAGCCTGGAAATGCTGCGAGAAACAGCAAGGGAAGGAGCAGGCGATAGAAGGTGAGGACGATCCGGAATGGCATGGTAAACGGCTTTCTAACAGGCGGAGTAGATCAGAATGGTGCTGCTGCCATACTCGCGGCGGGCGATGAGCTGGAAGTCCTCACATTCAGGAGATTTCTGGTGGGATGAAATTTCCGCGATGAGCCATCCGTTGGAGGCGAGGCGTGGTGGGAGCAGCTTGCTCTTGAGGAGATCGGTGATGTGGTCTTTATCGCCGTGATGTTTCCAGTAAGGAGGATCGGCGAAAATGAGATCGTAAGTGGCGGCATCCCGTTTGAGAAAAAGTTGGACCTCGGATTTTATAGGGTGGCCGCCTTCGAGGTGGGCCTTGGCGAGGTTCTGGGTGATGACTTGGGTGGATTGGCGCTGCTCGTCCACAAAGGTGCAGTGGTGGGCACCGCGGCTCAGTGCCTCAAGTCCCAAGGCACCTGAACCGGCATAAAGATCCAGAACGCGGGCCTGCTCTACTTTTTCACCGAGGATGGAAAACACCGCTTGGCGGACAAAATCCGTGGTCGGGCGGGCGACGGCGGAAGGGACTTTGATCGCGATGCGTCCGGCTTTACCTGCGATGATTCTCATGGATGTCAGGGAGCGGATTTGAGATTGAGGACAGGGCCGCCTTTGCCGAGTTGGACGTGAAGTTGCCTGAGATTTCCAAAGGCCGCCAGATCAAACGCAGCGCGTTGTGGAGTGCTGAGCGGAGTGAGCGACGGGCCCTTCAATCCGGGGAAAACAAAACGTGCGATCGCATCCAGGTTCTGGGGAGGAGCGACGATGCGACAGGCAGCAGCCGCATTTCCAGAGGCAAGTAAAGTGGCGTTGCCGAGGATGGAGAGATCATCGCTGATCAGGCGCGCGTCCACGCATGAAAGCTGGCCACCGCGCAGGACGGTGACCGAGCTGCCGCGATCAAACCGGGCGGTGTGTTCACCAAATTGAACCCAAGGTGAGATCGCTTGGGCGAGGCAATCGCCCTGCCAGGTCGAAGGAGCGAGCAGAAGACCACGGAAGGCCGCGTTCATGGCGAAGGATTCAGCCTTGGCTTGGCCATTTCGCGGGAGAGGTAGGATCGGCAATGCTTGATTTGGGATTTGCGCGGAAATCTGGATGGGCAGGTTGCTCAGCATCGCGATCTGGAGGGCGAGGGTGGCCTTGATTTCGTTGATTGTTAGATTGTAGGGCTTGAGAGTGAGAAAAGGTGCTTTCCAATCGAGGTCAGCTTGAGAATCGGCAGCTAATATTTGCCCGGCGACGGAAAGTTCCCCGATTTTGATCGAAGACTGCGCGGGATCGCCAGCGATGGGCAAAGAGCCGGTGATCCGGGTGGCTGCGAAGAGCGGTTGCGAAGCGGAGGTGGAAACGAAACTGAATGAAGCGTCTTTCAGATGGATCCAGCCCGTGGGGTTCGCCGGAAGTTGCGGGGATGGTGGTGGCTTTTGAGCGTTGGGAGGCGGGAGGGGAGGCTGGGGAATCGGATTCACCGGCGCTGCGGCGATGGGAGGCACGGGCGCGGATGCGGTGATCTGAGGAGGAGGGGCTGGGGCCGGGCTTTGGGGTTTTGATTGGTGGGCCAGCAGTTCTAACGGCAGGGTGAGCTTGAGTTGGTTCAGCGAAATGGAGCGGACTTCAAGTCTGCCTCGGAGCCATGCCCGCCACACGGGAGTGATTTGCAGGGAATCGATTTTCAACAAAGGTTTGTCAATCGCCGCACGCAGCGGGGGTGGCTGCCGGAGTTCGATGTGTTTGAAGACCAACCCGGCCCATGGCGACCATGTGACGCCGGCAAGTTCAGTTTCCAGCCCGGTTTTTTTTGCGATTTTCCCGGCGAGCCATTGGCGTGCCCAAGGCGAGGTGAGAAGCAGATTGCTCAAGAAAAACCCCGCCAACGGAAGCAAAACAATGCCGCCTAATAAAATCTTCCAGCGACGGAAGCCCCGGCGCTTCTCGCCAATCGGGGCTTGTGGTGTCATGATCTACTTCTTTTTAGGCTTGGTGGTGGCGGGTGTTGCAGCCTTGGCAGCAGGTGGCTTGCCAAGCGGGAAACGGATGACCATGCTTTTATCCAACAGCCGGGTGCCTTCGCTGGATAACTCCTTCGCCCGATAAACAATGATGCCGTATTTGGTATCGGCGAAGCGGCCGATCGCGATGTTCTCTTTCGTTTTTCCCAAGCCGGTTTCCTCTTCGAATTTCCATTCAAGACCACTCCATGCGCCGAGGATGCTGGAGGGATCTGCTTTGATATCCTCGATGCGTTTCAACTCACCATTGGGCGAGCGGAAACTATCATTCTTATCGAAGTAGCGGAGAGTCGTGAGCGTGCTCGCTTTACCCGTGGAGCTGAGTGTCCAAGTGTCCTCCGGGCTTTCACGCAGGAGGAGAACGACATCTTCAATAGGCTTGAATTCACGGGCGGCCCAAAGCTTGATGTATTCATCGTATTCTTCCTTGGTGAGACCCAGGCGTTCGTCGTAGGGAAGGGGAGTTCCTGGCGCAGAGGCTGCGGAGAATTCGCGAAACCACTTGGGGTCCTTGCGGGCGGCCGTCTCTACCTTGGCGATGAATTTGTTGATTTCCTGCGGTGGGAGCACCAAGCCGATCTGGGCTTTGAGAGGCGTGTTGGGCGTGAAGAGCCCGGCAAAGATTTTTGGGACTTCGGCAGAATGGGCGACGCCAAGACAGGCAATGGCGGCAAGGGTAAAAGGAAATTTCATGGAACGCGGGGCAACGTTGGGCAGCCAACGGTGAGAACTCAAGCGGCAATCCTTGGGTGAAGATTTATTGAGGCTCTCCAGCGGGGAAAATCTCGGCGATGGAGGACTCGATTTGCTGGTCCATCCAGCGTTCCAACCCAATTTTCATCGGGGCAAGGATCTCGGAGCGCTGCGTGGCAAGGTCGGTTTCTCCATGGCGGTCCTTGCTCAATTGAAACAAGCCGAAATGCCTCCCGCCCTGCGCGGTGGGAGTGCAAACGAGTTTCCAATGCTGGGTTCTCAAACAGCGCTGCTTGGCATGGATCAAGGGTTCCAGATACTTTTCCTTGAGGACGAACTGGTAATTGAAGTCCTTTTCGATATACGTCATCTCATCCATCGGCGGGAGTTTTGGCCGTTCCACACCGGGCACCGTGAACTGGATAAAAGGAAATCCTGTTTCGCCATAAAAGGGGCGGTTGATCGGCTTTTCGGTCTGGCGGATCCAATTCGCGAAACTTTGCCCCTGCCAGTTCCCGGGCTTTTTCACCCCAACAAGATCGGCCAAGGTGGGCGCGATGTCGATGAGCCTGACAATCTCCGGAATCTTCGCTGGAATGGCACCGGGGACGTGGAAAATCATCGGGATGTGATTCGCCTGCAGGCCGCCATTGAAAGTGAGACCGTGACCGAGGGTCACGCCTGGCTCGTAGAGATCGTCACCATGATCTGATGTGACGATGACAATCGTATTGTCCTCCAAGCCGTTGGCCTTGATCGATGCGAGAATTTTCTCCACGCAAGAATCGAACTGACGGGTGCAGCCATCGTAAAGATTCCGGATCTGTTGGATTTCCTGAGGCGGGAGCGCCTGCCATTTGGATTCGAGCGAAGTGCCGCCGATGAAGTTATCAATATCAAAGTCCACCCCGTTTTTGTTAGGGCCATCATAGTTCGGGTCCGTGAACATGCTTAGATAGGGTTCCACACTGCGGAAGGGAAGGTGATTCAAGGAATAAAAGACATGCCAGAAGAAAGGCTTCTTCGTGGCCGCCACCTTCCCGAGTCGTTTTTCCACCCTTTGTGTGACCACTTCAGGAGTCACAAACTGCGCGAACGAACCGATCTGGGGAAACAGCTTGTAACCAAGTGGATTATCAAAATAGAGGGGAATGACAAAATGCGCCATCACCACCGCCTGGCTCATGTAGATTTTGAATGTATCAAAACTGGAGACGGAGATATGCTCCATGTCCTGAGGCAGGACTTCATAGTAGCCCGCACACCAATCTCCGATCGCAGCGGTATCATAGCCTTTTTCCCGGAGTAGTCTGGCGATCGGGATGATTTTTTGTTCGGTTTTTTCCACGGTCTTCCGATCAGGATACATTTGGCGGATGCCGTGGGTTTGCGGGTATTGCGAACTCATCAATTGCACTCCGGATTCCATGGTGGAGGCGATCCCGGTATAACAATTTTCAAAGTGGATGGATTTCGCCGCCAAGGCATCGATGGTGGGTGAGACCCCATCCTTGGCCATGCCATCGGTGCGCGATGGGCGGTGGCCCGCGCATCCGAGCCGATCTGCCCGTAGCGAATCAGATCCGATGATGATAATGTTCATTGGACTCCCCTCCGCGGCCTTGGCGGCGATGGGGCGCTGCTTGATCTGATGGGAAATGGCGAAGGCGGCTGCAATGAACACTGCAATTGCAGCGGTAAGATAGCCCCGCCTTCCATTCTTGTGAATATGCCAAACCAAGGCGAGAGTAATGAAAAGCAGTGGGAAAATCACGAAAAGACCCATCATGGAGGCGGGCTTGATCGCTGCGGGAATCAAATCAAGCGCTTTGTAATACCAGTGCCCGAACTCCGCTTCATTGAGGAAATAGGGCCGTGTCTCGACGAGGCGAAGCGTACAATAAGCATGCACCAGTGCGGTCAGAACGGTGCTCCTCAAGACGATGGAAGTCATACTTTGCCGCTTGGATTTCCGGGTCCAGAAATCGACGAAGGGTTGCACCAGAAATGCGGCCACGAGGGCAAGCAACCCATAGGCCATCAACATCTGGAGATTCTGAACGATCAGAAATCCCATGTATTCATTCCGTGCCAGCGCACTGAATTTATTCTCCATCTCTTTGGAGGAATGGGTCAGCTTCCAAAGCGAAACACCGTAACGATAGGCCAGAAACAACGAAGAGCCGAGAAGAACAAGGGAAAAGCGGGCGACTACCGGCGCGGCTTTTGAAGTTAATGGATTTTTCAATCGCTTGGTATTTAATTGGTAGGAGAAGCACGGGTGGGATCATTGACGAAAATCCAGCGGTTGCAGATAAGCTTTTCAATGATGACCCCTTGGCGGGATTGTAACCCGTCAGGTATGCTTAGGCGAAGAATGACCGAAACTCGCTGGCCCCCGCTTTGGGAAATCATTTCGAGCAATGCTTTTGATGTTTCGTTGCCGACCGCACTGTAGCCGAATACGACCTCCTCGCTATCCAGTGCGGTGAGGCGAAAGGAATTCCACTGCGTGGAATTTGCGAACTCATGACTGAAAAAATAATCCGGTTCGATATAGACCCGGAAATCGAGTGAGGTTCCTTGTGGGCGCCGGAGGGCGAAATCATCCCATTTCATCGGTTGGTAACAAACGAAGGTTTCCCAATCGATCCTCACATCACCCGAGGGCATCACCTCGAGGATCAGTTTTCTTTTCTGTTTATTTTTGAGTGTGATGGAAGCCATCCAAAAGGATGCCACGTTGTCGAGGGTGACGGGTTGCAAAGCCAGGATTTCATCAATGGGTTCACTTAAGTTGCGGGCTTGGCTTTCGCCATGGAATTTTTCCATCAGGGGCCTCACCCGTTCCGGTTGGCGGGAAAGCTTGAGCCGCTCATCAATGGTGGGTGCCTCCACGAATTGTTTGATCGCCTTTTCAATCGTATCGATCATGGCGATGGCCTCGCTATCTCGGGCGTCATCTTCGGTGAGGATGGTTTTGGTGGTTTCCTGGATTTTCACCGCCCGATCCTCTGCGCGGTTGACGCGACTCAAGGACCATAGAACAGCGCCACTCAGGACAAGACCCAGGAGCACGAACCAGCCCCAAGGAATCGGATGGGAGGTGAGGGATTTGCTGCCCCAGTTTTGTTCGAGTTCCGGCGCTGGCTCGGCGAGAGCATCAATGAGCACATCGATATCGGGTTCAAAAGACCGGTTTTTGGCATCGTCTTTGGAGGCAATCTGAAGCCGTTGGACCGCTTTGGGTTCCTTTCTGGTATCCAGAATCGTGATGGGTGTCTGCTGCCGCGTGTCCACGCCGTCGCTTTCAAGGCGAATGAAGGTGGCCGATTTCTCGACGACCTTGTCTTCGACTTGCTTGAGTTCAAAGCGTTTACTCTCACGTGCCATTGGCACGGGTAGGAAAAACGCAAATCCCCATCGACGCAACGCAAGTCTCACATTAAATTTTCCGCCAGCAGCCCACATGATTGGTTCACCACGCATTCTCATCGTTACCGCCGCCTTCGGAGAAGGGCACAAC
>JBBRIB010000185.1:0-6327 GCA_038221745.1 Verrucomicrobiales bacterium | reverse complement strand
TTCATCGTCTCCAGCACCTTCAAGAAACCCCGCGAGGTTCTCCGCATCGAGCTGCCCACCGTGCGCGAGATGCCTTCGGATCAAGTGGCGGACACCCGCTCCGTCATCGCGGTGGATGCGTTGGGAAACATTACTTTGGATTCACTCGCGGTTCCAGAGGGTTTGTTGGAGTCCTACCTCGCCGCCTATCAGAAACAAAATCCCGGTCGCAAACTCGAACTTGAGGCAGACCGCAAGCTTCCGTTGGAGCGTCTTCTCAACGTTTGGGATTCGCTCACCAAGGCCGGTATCCAGATCAGAGACGTGCCTGCACGAATCAAGGTTTCCACACCGTAATCATTGTTAGAAATAAAGCATGACCTCCCAAGAAGCCATCGTCGCCCTGAATCTTCTGCCAAAGATCGGCCCAATCCGCGTCCGTAGATTGTTGGAGGTTTTCGGCGATCCCGCAGCGATCCTCGGTGCCAGCAAAGACCGCTTGATGCGGGTGGACAGCATCGGTGAGGAGACGGCGAAAATTTTGCAATCCTGGCAAGATCACGCCGATCCCACCACTGAGCTGCGGGAGGCCGCCGAGCGAGGAATTTCCGTCATCACCCAAGACGATGCGGATTACCCCGCGCCGCTTCGGGATGCCTATGATCCGCCGTTGCTGCTCTACGTCTGGGGTAAGTTGGAGGCGCGGGACAAGCACTCCATCGGCATCGTTGGCTCGCGCCGAGCCACCCACTACGGCACCCAGGCGACCAAGAAATTTTCCTATCAGCTCGCCCATGCCGGATTCACCATCATTTCAGGCCTTGCCCGTGGCATCGATACCGCCGCGCACGAAGCCGCCGTCGCCGCGAATGGCCGCACCATCGCCGTGATCGGCTCGGGGCTTGCTCGACTCTATCCGCCCGAGAACCTCGCCCTCGCAGAAAAAATCGCCGACGGTCATGGGGCTGTAGTTTCGGAGTTTCCCCTCCACACCGCGCCGGATAAGCAAACGTTTCCGATGCGCAACCGCATCGTCGCCGCATGGTCAAGGGCGCTGTTGGTCGTCGAGTGCCCTGCATGGTCCGGCTCACTCATCACCGCGAATCTGGCATCGGAATATGGGAAAACCGTCTTCGCGGTGCCAGGCCCCATCGATAAACCCACCTCAGCCGGTTGCAATCAACTCATCCGCGATGGGGCCACCCTCGTCGCCGATCCCAGTCAATTGTTAGATGATCTTGGCGAGCTGCCTTTCGCCCGTGCCGCCACGGCTGCGGAACCTGCGGCGGAATTGCCGGAGCTACCGGAAGAAGAAGCGCTCGTCTTCGCCGCAGTCACCCAGGACGAGGCACCGGTGGACCGCATCATCGAGCGTTGCGGCCTGCCTGCGCACGTCGTCACCGCCACCTTGATGAAATTGGAAATGCGCAGATTGGTGCGGGCTTTCCCAGGCTTCCGCTACGCCCGCCGCTAAGCGGTGGTTTCCCACACCCGCATCCGCAGGGCTTCGGCAGCGGCTCTGGCTTCCGCCTCTTTTTTGCTTTTCCCCTTGCCCGTCGCCAGAATCATGGTCTGCCAGGAAACCTCCGCTTGAAACACCCGCCGATGGTCCGGCCCACTCTCGCTGATGACACGATAGCTCGGCGCCTGCGGGTGGATCGCTTGCAGGCACTCCTGGAGTTCGCCCTTCGGATTGCGCTCTTCCGGACTGGTGATCATGTTGCCAATTTCAGCTTCGAAGAGCCGCAACACAAGCTCGCGCGCCGGCTCTGGTCCGGTGTCGAGATAGACCGCTCCGATAAGCGATTCAAAAGCATCCGCCAAAGTCGATAAACGTCGCCGCCCGCCGGTGGCCTCCTCGCCTTTCCCTAACAAAACATAGTCGCCCAAATGGATCGCCATCGCAAATCGCGCCAAGGCCCGCCGCGAGACCACTCGCGAGCGCAGCTTCGTCAGGCGTCCTTCGGTGAAATCCGGAAACATTTTAAACAATTCCTCAGTCACGATCAGTTGCAAAACCGCATCGCCGAGAAACTCCATCCGCTGGTTGTCAAAATGCGGCTTCTGCGACTCATAAGCCAAGCTGGGATGAGTCAGCGCCTCCGCTAACAGCAGAGAATTGCGAAATTTATAGTGAATTCGACTTTCGAGCGGCTGCATCAGTCTTATAGCATGTTTTCCGTTTTCCCTTCCCGGATTTCCTCTGAAATCCCGATAGGAAAAATGGGGTGATCGACGGGACTCGAACCCGCAACAACCAGAATCACAATCTGGGGCTCTACCATTGAACTACGACCACCATTTCAGGCGGGCGCGAGGGGTAAACAAAGCTGCGGCTTTTGGAAAGGTAAAAATCACCCGCATGGCGAAAATTCCGCACCTTTTCCTCGAAGCTCGCGGCTTCTCGTTCGTTTCCGGGCTTGGCAGATACCCCGCGCCCGTCATTCTTCTGCCCGCCGAGCACCTACTTTTCCAGAAAATGCACCTGATTTCCAGAACCCTGCTTCCCATCCTTTTGGCGATGGTGCTTTGCCAATGCGGCGCGCCCCAGCCGCCCCAATGCCACCGCGTGCCCATGGCCTCCCGCCAGCCAGCGGCCGCCCTCATTGCCACCGCCCGCCAGGAATGGGCCATCCTTGGGGATTCCTCCCGGCGCTCCGAGTGGTCGGCCGCCCAACTCCGCTACAATGCCAGCGTCGCCCGCCTCTTCGATCAACTCCGCTGCGGGAAATCCACTTGGGCTGCCCGCGCCGATGCCCTCGGCACCCGCATCGCCCCACCCGATCGTCAATTCACGGATCCCGACTCCCTCAATGCCGTTTTCCCGGCCGCCAAAATCAATACGGACGCCCTGCACCGCCGCCAAATCACCTCGGGCATCGGCGTTCCGGTCGTCGGATGGAAAAAAACCACCCCGGTCGGAGTCCCGCGCCCTCCGCACCAGCTTCCCACCGGCCTGCCCTACAATCTTACCGCCACCCTCACCTTCGATTCCACCGGCCTACCCGTTTGGCAGTTCACCAAACGCTGGTACCACGAGGATATCACCATCCGTTCTAACAAACACGCCCTTGCTGCCGACTGGAGCGCCGCAAACACGTTCTACTGGGACATGGGAAATCTCGATAACCTTAAAATTCAAAACGTCATCCTCCCGGATCGTTTCTCCGAGGAGGTCGGCCTCTACTTCATCCAGCCTTACGATCCCGAGAAGATCCCTCTCGTCTTCGTCCACGGCCTCGTCTCCTCGCCTGATGCCTTCAAGCAAATCATCAACGATCTCATCCCGGATCCATCGTTCCGCAAACACTATCAGATCTGGCTCTTCAACTACCCCACCGGTAATCCCTGGCTTTACAGCGGGATGCGTTTCCGTGAGGAAATCCGCTCCGCTTGCGCCCATGCCCGCACCAAAGGGCACGATCGTAACCTCAATCAAATGATCGTCGTCGGCCACTCGATGGGAGGCCTTGTCACCCGCTCCAGCGTCACCGATCCCGGCACTAAATTCTATGACACCGTATTCCGGGCACCCATCGATCAATTGCGGGTCGGCAAATCCACCCGCAAGCTCATCCGGGATGCCACCCTCTATCAGCCTCTCACGGAACCCAAGCGCGTCGTCTTCATGGCCGTCCCCCACCAAGGCAGCCCCGTCGCCACCTTCCGCGCCGCAGTCTGGATTTCCCGTTTCATCCGCATCCCCAAGAACCTCACCATCGAGCTGCTCGATGCCACCGTCCAAGGCGTGAACGATGCGCTCAAAGGCGAGCAAGCCAGGCCAGACATGCCCAATTCCATCAGCAGCCTCTCCCCCAAGGATAAATCAAACATCGCCCTCGCCACCATGCCCCTCCCCAAGAACATCCGTTTCCACTCCATCATCGGCGATCGTGGGAGAGGGGGTACTCCAAACTGCAGCGATGGCATCGTCCCTTACTGGTCATCCCACGTCGCCCCCGTCGATTCCGAACTCATCGTCCCCTGCAATCACGGTGTCCCGGATAACGAACAAGCCTCCATCGAACTCAAACGCATCCTCAAATTGCACCTGCTAAAATAAAGTATTAAATTCTAAACGAAGAGAAAGATTCTCAGCTTCTCAGCATCTACCCCACCATGTCTCCCGAACAACAACTCGCCCAGCTCACTGCGGGCACTGCCAAGGTTCTTTCCGAAAGGGAACTGCTCGAAAAACTCCGCCTTGGCCGCCCGCTGCGCATCAAGCTCGGGGTCGATCCCACCGCGCCCGATATTCACCTCGGCCACACCGTCGCTTTGGAAAAACTCCGCCAATTTCAGCTCCTTGGTCACCAAGCCGTGCTGCTCATCGGAGACTTCACCGCCACCGTCGGCGATCCCACGGGCCGCTCCACCACCCGCCCGCCGCTCACTCGTGACGAGGTGTTGGTCAATGCCGCCACTTACACCGATCAAGCCTTCAAGATCCTGGATCGCTCGAAAACCGAGATCGTTTACAACGGCGATTGGTTCCGGAAAATGACCTACGAGGAAGTCCTCAAGCTCAACGCCCGCGTCACACTCCAACAGATGCTCCAGCGCGAGGACTTCCGCACCCGCCTCGATGCCGGCCAGGAAATACGCCTGCACGAACTCCAATACCCCATCATGCAAGGCTGGGATTCCGTGGAAATCCGCGCCGATGTCGAAATCGGCGGCACCGACCAACTCTTCAACATCCTCGTCGGTCGCGACCTTCAAAAAGAAGAAGGCCAGCCGCAACAAGTCGTGATGGTCATGCCCTTGTTGGAGGGTCTCGACGGCGTCCGTAAAATGTCCAAATCCTACGGCAACTACGTCGGCGTGAGCGATGCACCACAGGAAATGTTCGGTAAACTCATGAGTGTTTCCGATGTGCTGATGGACCGCTACTACCTTCTCCTGTTAGGCGAAGCCCGCGACCCCGCCGGCCACCCGATGGAAGCCAAGAAATCCCTCGCCGAGAAAATCACAAGCCGCTACCACGGCCCCGAAGCCGGCCCCGCCGCCCGTGCCGATTGGGACACCCGCTTTTCGAAAAAAGACCTCGCCGCAGCCGGGTTGCCGGAGATTTCCCTGGCCACACTCCCCGCCGATCTCACCGTGCTCAGCCTCACCGCCCATGCGTTTCTAGCAGCCTTCCAGTTGGAAAAATCCAACGGTGAATTGAAAAAACAATTCATCACCACCGGCTCCGTCCAGCTCAACGGCGAAAAACTGCTTGATCCAAATTCCCCCGTCTCACCCGCCATCGGGGACATCCTCAAGCTTTCCAAAAAACACGCCGTGCGGTGGATTGGGTAACTTCTAGATTTTCAGCTTTTACCAAAAATCCACCCTTGCCAAACGATAGCCGCGAGGAAAACCCACTCTCCAATCCGGCAGGCAACGGGAAGATTTTGAACAGGAGGAAACAGAGGAAACAGAGGGGCTTCGCGCGGTTCTGCCAAGGCGCATGTTCGTGCCTGCAAAGTCAAAGCTTGGCTCTTCGATCCCTTCATTTGGCCCCCTCCGTTTGCTCCTGTTCAAAAATCTTCCTCTCCAACCACGCAAGGCCCGCCGCAGTTTCACCGGCGATACCCCGACCGCCGCCATGGCCTTCCTCTCGACCCCGATCAACTGCGGGCCTTCAATGTCCCACCACCCTATCTCGGCCCGCGCTCCATCCCCTTCTCCACCTTCAAGGAAATCTACCATCACGGATTCCACCCCACACCATAAGTAACCGAGCCGTTCGAATGTCCATCAAGCCCAAGTATGCGGATTCCATCTTCGCTGGCACCAAAACCATCGAACTCCGCCGCGTCTGCCCCAAGATCGGTTCGGGGGATCTCGTGCTCGTCTATGTCTCCAGCCCTCGAATGGCTCTGGTCGGCGGATTCGAAGTCGCAGGCATCGTCTCCGGCGCACCGCCCGCACTTTGCAAAAAATGGCAACCCCAGTCCGGCGTGGAAAACGAAACCTTCCTGAACCACTTCCAAGGCGCAAGCACGGCCTACGGCATCCTCATCGGGCGCACCTGGCAGTTCGAAACTCCCACTGCCCTCAATGCCCTCCGCAGCAGAAAAGAAGGATTCCACCCGCCGCAATCGTATCGCTATGTCGAGGAAGAGGAGTTGATGGGCCTGATAGACTGACGATATCGCACCTGCTGGAGTCACGTCCTCGGGATCATAATTGCCTTACTCACCGTCCCCGCAGGCGGAGTATTGATTATTTATGTCTCTCGTAATTTTCCACCAACTAGAAACGGTTGAGCGGAGAGACCTGATCCCTTTTAGGCGGATTTCTCCACTTCCGTAATCACCGCATCCAGCAGGCTGCGTTTCAGATGCAAAGAGGACTTCT
>JBBRIB010000184.1:0-6331 GCA_038221745.1 Verrucomicrobiales bacterium | reverse complement strand
TATCGAAGTCCTCGACCAAGCGGCCTTCGGCGAGAAATTTCCCGATCACCGCTGGCTTCCAGTTCCATTCCTTATCCAGCCGGCAAGCGAAGCGCCTTACGTCCCCTTGGCGAGTGCCCTCGGACCAGATATCCACCTTTGCGGCGGTGAGGTGGGTCGCCACGCCCAACACTTTCCCGCTGATCACGTCCACCACCGGGCCGCCGCTGTTCCCTTGGATGATCTTGGCATCCACCTCGATGTTATCTCCGCTGGTTCCGAGAATCCGCCCCAATTCCACCGCCATCACTCCGGCACCACCGCCGTTTCCGAGCGCGGCGATCTCCTGATTGATCTGCACGGCGCTCTGCCCCTTGCCTATTTCAAAGGCAGGAGCTTCTTCCAACACTTCGATCCGTGCAAGATCCGCCCCCAACGCCGTCTCCATCTGTCCGAACTTGGAAAGCTTGCGCCCCGAAGAATTCTTGATCGTAAACCGGCTGTTTCCCGATAAAACATGGGCGGCCGTATAGAGATAGGTTTTTCCCGCATCCTTCACCACGAATCCGGTGCCCACCGAGTTATCTCCTTCGATGATCAATACCGCATCCGCACAACTTGTTCTCAGCTTCCCTGTTTCATCGAACAAGGCTCCTTGCGACGGTGGTTTTTTCGGTTTCTCAGGTTCCACCAACGGTAGCTTGGCATCCGCTGACAGCCCATCCCGCTCACCACCCTGCCGCCCCAGCATCGCCTTCAGCTCACGATTTTCGCGTTTCAGAACTTCGAGTTCACGCAGCAAAGCGCGCACGTCGATAGCCGGGCCTTGCGCGAGACCTTGATTTCCAAGTAAGATTCCACAAATCAGAGCCGATTTTAAAAAATGCCACTTCATAGGAGGATGGTTCTTGGCGGGTGATAACCTCCTCCACTCGTCCTTACAACCTAAAACTCATTTTCCCACTTGCGCATTCACCGATCCCCGCATTTGAAAATTCTGATTTCTTGCCAGAATCCCAAACAAAGGGTAAAACCGTCCCATCTGAAAACCACATCGCCACCGCCTCCCCGAAGAATGAACGACGAAGATGCATTGAAGCTGATGTCCCACCGCTTGATCCTCGCTACCCGCGCGGCATCCATCGGAATCTGGGATTATGATCCACTCCACAACTCGCTCATCTGGGATAATCAGATGTTCCGCATCTTCGGCGTCCCGAAAAACCAATTTGCCGGGACCTATCAAGCATGGGAGGCCACCGTGCATCCCGATGATCTCCAGCGGGAGAACCAGAAAGTCATGAATGCCATCGAGACGGGAGAAGACTTCGATAGCGAGTTCCGCATTATCTGGCCTGACAAATCCATCCGCTACATCAAGGCAAACGCTTCCGTGCAGCGCGATGCCGAGGGTAAGACCATCCATATGATTGGAACCAACTGGGATATCACATCGCAAAATGCCACCGAAGCCCAGCTTGCCCGGACTGTCGTGGAACTCGCGCGCTCCAACGAGGATTTAGCCCAGTTCGCCTCCGTTGCATCACATGATCTACAAGAACCCCTGCAGGCCGTGGCCGGCTGCGTCGAGCTGTTGGCCCAGGGTTACCGTGGCAAGCTTGATGCGGAAGCCGATGAATTGATCCGCCACACCTTGGAGGGCACTCACCGCATGCAGGCTCTGATTCACGACCTTCTCGCATACTCACGCGTCAATACCAACGGCAAGGGCCTTGCACCCACCGACGTCAACGCAGCGCTGGATCGTGCGCTCACCAACCTTTCCAGCCCGCTCGGTGAGAGCAATGCCATCATCATCCGCGATCTGCTCCCCACCCTCCCTGCCGATCCGACCCAACTGACCCAATTGTTTCAAAATCTCATCGCCAACGGCTTGAAATTCCGCGGCGGCCATCGCCCCGAAATCAAAATCCATGCCACCCGGAAAGATGGTCTGTGGATGTTCTCGGTAAGCGATAATGGCATTGGCATCGATCCTCAATACCGTGATCTTGTCTTCGTCCTCTTCCAGCGGCTTCACTCTCGCAGCGAGTATCCTGGCACGGGCATCGGCCTTGCCATTTGCAAACGCATCGTAGAGCGCCACGGCGGCCGTATTTGGGTGGAATCCAAGCTCGGTAAAGGTTCTACCTTTTACTTCACCCTGTCTGACCGAACCCATCTCTGACATGCCAAAAGGCAACTCTCTCAAACCCATCGAGATTCTTCTGGTGGAAGACAGCCCCACCGATGCGCTCCTTACTAAAAGCGCCCTCGGCAAGGCTCATTTGCTCAACCGCATCCACCTGGTGGAGGATGGTGTCAAAGCCATGGAGTTTCTCCGACGGCAAGCCCCATACACCCAAGTGCCGCGGCCGGACCTCATCCTGCTGGATTTGCATCTTCCTAAAAAAGACGGTTATGAAGTGCTGGCGGAAATCAAAGCGGATGAAGATCTTAAAATCATCCCCGTCATCATCCTCACCACCTCGGAGGCCGAGGAGGACATTCTTCGCGGCTATCGCCTGCACGCCAATTGCTACATTGCCAAACCCGTCGATTTCCCGTCATTCGCAGACGCCATCGCCGTCTTGGAGAAATTTTGGTTTTCCGTGGTGAAACGGCCCTAGCATTTCCGTAGGATGGCGTAAGATTGCCGGTACCTCCCCGGTTTACCTTGGCGATCGCCGGGCGGCGGAATAGCCTTTGGCAAGTTTTGATCGAAGTGAGTTTCAGACGCGGGCTGCATCTGCCCGAGCTGGACCTATGGCTGGACCCATGGGATGCGAAGCCACGCGCCTTTGTCTCGCATGCGCATGCAGACCATTTTGCCCGCCACGATTCCGCGCTCTGCTCGGAAGTAAGCGCCTCATTGCTCCACGACCGCTTCCGCTTGGCGGAAAACCGCATCGAAGGCGTACCCTTTCACGTGCCGATCGTCCGAGATGGTTTCCGCCTGCGGCTCTTGCCCGCCGGTCACATTTCAGGCTCTGCCATGCTCCATGTCACCCGCCTCAAGGACAATGCCAGCCTGCTCTACACGGGCGATTTCAAGACCCGCCGCGGGCGCACGGCCGAGCCCGTGAGTTTCCTCACCGCAGACACCCTCATCCTCGAAACCACCTTCGGCTTGCCGGGTTACGAATTCCCTAATCCGATGGAAATCGAGGCCAGCATCCTGCGCTTTGTGGATGATGCCTTTACCGATGGAGAAACCCCTATTCTGTTAGGGTATTCACTGGGCAAAGCGCAGGAAGCTCTCGCCCTGCTGGCCGAACATGGCATCCCCACCCTCCTCCACCCCACCGTCGCGGCGATGACGGTGGCTTGCCGCGCGGCCGGAGTCACCTCCTTGCCGGAACCGGTGATTTTCGAAGGATCTCCCCTGCCCGGCTACGTCATCATCGCGCCGCCCAATGCCGTCCGCTCGAAATTGATGCGCGGGCTGAAATCCAAACGCACCGCCATGCTCACCGGCTGGGCCATGCAGCCCGGCTCGATCTACCGCTACGGTGTTGATGAAGTCATCCCTCTATCCGATCATGCGGATCACCCTGGATTGATGGAGTGCATCCAGCGCGTCCGCC
This sequence comes from Verrucomicrobiales bacterium, assembly GCA_038221745.1. Lineage (GTDB taxonomy): Bacteria > Verrucomicrobiota > Verrucomicrobiia > Verrucomicrobiales > Akkermansiaceae > Luteolibacter. The sequence continues at coordinate 2,765 of JBBRIB010000184.1, read as the reverse complement.
CGAAGCACGTTCTAACAGTACATGGCTTCGCGAAGGAATTCGCCGCAGAACTCCGCTCCAAGGGCATGGACGCCTGGTGTGCGATGGGTGGAGACCAGCTCGAATTACCCATTCTCCAGCCACTCAGGAAATCCACTTCATCCAGCGGCCCGCGCCATGGCCGGGCGATCTGCGCTCTTGCGGATTTCAGTGATCTTTGCCGCTTGGTGGGAGAAACGAGCAGCCGCGTGGCCAAGACAGATTTTCTCGCCAACTATCTTCGCGGCCACAAGGACGAGGCCGATCTCCGCCACGCCGCCACCTGGCTCACCGGTGTGGCCCTTCCTCGCAAAGCCGGGCGCCCGTCCCTTAAAATCGGCGCCGCCACCATCCGCCGTGCCCTGCTTTCGATCCCGGAGGTAAAAGAAGAACGCTACCGGGAAATTTCCCTCGCGCAGAACGATAGCGCCCGCACGGCAAGGCTCGTGCTCCAGGAAACACCGCTCAAACCCGAACCTCTGGATCTGCGGGGACTCGATCACTTTTTCCAACTCCTTGCGAACACTCCCAGCTCGCTGGATCGCATCGCCCTACTCGCCACCCGCCTCACCACCCTTCACTCGGTGGAAGGAGAAACCGTCGTCAAACTCCTCACCGGAGATCTTCGCATCGGCCTCAAGGAAGGGCTGGTGGAAGATGCCGTTGCCAGGGCCTACCAGGTGGAGCCCGCCGTTGTCCGCCACGCCCACATGCTCACCGGGGACATCGGCGAGACCGCCCTGCTCGCAAGCAAGGGCACTCTCGCGGATGCGGCACTCCGTCCGCTCGTCCCCATCAGGTGCATGCTCGCCGCTCCGCTCGAACGGGCTGAAGAAGACGACCGCCCCTTGTTTGAAAAACTTTCCTTTGCGCCGCCATTTTGGTTGGAGCCGAAATACGATGGTATCCGCGCCCAGCTCCATAAAATCGGCAACGAAGTCTCGCTCTTCTCACGCGATCTTCGCCCGCTCGACGAGGAATTTCCCGAGATGCTGGAATTTGCAGGAAAAATACCCGACGACTTCGTGCTTGATGGCGAACTCATCGCCTTTGCAGAAGGCCGCAAGCTCGGATTTGCAGATCTCCAAAAGCGCCTCGGGCGGAAAATGGCTGATGGTGATCTTTTTCTAACCGATGCCAATCAGGCGAATTCCATCCCGCTGCGATTCATCGCCTTCGATCTGCTTTGGCATCGCGGTAAAGATTTGCTCAACACCCCGCTGCTTGATCGCCGCGAACTGCTCGAATCCATTCCTTTGGTTTCCCCCATCGAGGCGATCTCGATCCACGCTGCGGAAAATGCGGCCCAAATCGAAGGCTTGTTCAAGCAAGCGCTCACAGACGGCCACGAAGGGCTCATCGCCAAAGACCCCACCAGCGTGTACACGCCGGGCAGGCGAGGCAAGGCCTGGATCAAACTCAAGGGGGTGATGCCCACACTCGATTGCGTGGTCACCATCGCGGAGCAAGGCCACGGCAAGCGCTCGGACGTTTTATCCGATTACACCTTCGCCGTGCGGGACGAGGCCAATGGCCAGCTGCGCGTCCTCGGCAAAGCCTATTCCGGCCTCACGGATGAAGAGATCGAGGAACTCACCGAGCATTTCAAAAAACACACCCTGCACAAAGAACGGCGTAAACATCATGTGGAACCCAACATTGTGTTGGAAATCGCCTTTGACACGATCAAGCGCTCCCCCCGCCACGATTCCGGCCTTGCGCTGCGCTTTCCCCGCATCAAGGCCATCCGGCGGGACAAAAACCTTCGGGAAATCGATACTCTGCAAACGGCCATTTCCCTTATTCCCTGAGTTCTTCAGCCGGGGTGGGGCCGCCCCCTTGAATCCTGCTGCAAAACATGATGGAGCGGCCCTGCAAGCAATCCAACAACCCGGATCAGGGAAAGATTTGTTGGGATGCTTTTATAATGAGTTGCCGTATTTGGGGTGTTAGAAGAAAGAAGGGGGAAACTAAAGCCCCCCCCCTCTTTGGGTTAACGGGTCTTAGTTTTCGCCTTGAGCTTTGGTGAAGCTGTCTTCTCCATCAAAGCGGCAGAGTTTTTCGAGGTGCATCCAGCGCAGGGATTTTGCCTCGATATTCTTCAGCAAAGCTTCTGCCGATGAGAGGCTGAGTTCTTGGACGCTGGTGTGCAAATAGAAGCGGCAACGCCATTGGTTCACCACGTCCGGACCGGTGCCGGTAAGTGGATAGACGACCGTGCCGCGATTTGAAACCATCTTGAGTTTGAAATCGGTGCCTTCTGCGGCGGCTTCGAGCATTGGGCCGAGTTCGCCTGCGGTTCCGTCGTATTCAGTGAAGACATCGAGGCCGACGGTCTCGCGAGTGGTGACTTTTTTGAACGCTGTCTCGGTAGGCCGTGGCGGGACGATCATGGCCTTGTGCGGGCGATTGACAAAATTGGCAGGTTTTTTACCAAAGTTATCTAGGACGGCTTGAGTGAAGGCCTTGGTGCCGACGGGTGGAGTATCGCTCTCCACATCGCGAGTGTGGATACCCGCTTCGAGTGTGGCGAACACGGCATTTTCAATGGTGGTGGCCGCTTCAAACTCGCCGATGTGACGGAGCATCATGACACCGGAGAGGATCATGGCGCAGGGATTGATGGAGTCTTTACCCGCATATTTTGGCGCGGAGCCGTGGACGGCCTCGAAGATGGCGATGTCATGACCGATATTTGCGGAGGCGGCAAAACCAAGTCCTCCGATGAGGCCGGAACCGAGATCCGA
>JBBRIB010000183.1:0-6339 GCA_038221745.1 Verrucomicrobiales bacterium | reverse complement strand
GGGCTCCATAAAGATCGCCAATGGCAATAGCACCAATCCGCCGGCCGTTAGCTGCCAGGCGGTGAAAATCAGCGGAGAAACCGGCGGCTGCCAACGGCGGCTGAGCACCGTGCCGCAAGCCATCGAGACCGCTCCGGTGAGCCCTGCGGCGATCCCGAGGAAATCAAGTTTCGCCCCCGGCGCGAGCACCAGCAGGGCCACCCCGCCCATTCCCGCCAAGGCCGCGAGGACGCCGATCAGCCGGATCGGCGTGCCGAGCAAGGGCAGGGCAAACAGGATAACGAACAATGGCTGGATCGAGCTGACGGTGGCGGCCACCCCACCGGGCAAGCGATAGGCGGAGACGAAGAGCATGAACCAGAACAGCGAAAAATTCAGCACGCCGAGCAGCAGCGTCTTCAGCCACCACTCACCTTGCGGCAAGACTCGGACGAAGACGAGCAGCAAAAGCCCGGCCGGCAGTGCCCGCAGAGTCGCGAGCGTGAGAGGATGCCAGCCCGCCAATAGCTGGGTCGTCACGATGTAGGTGCTTCCCCAAATGGCTGGAGCAAGGGCGGTGAGCAGCAGATTCATGTTTCGAGCAGTGATGGATCTCATTTATATCTGATTGCACCGACTCAAGCGGATCACAACCCCGAGTTTCACGAGGTTGCGGATCCAGTCGCAGCACCGCTTTCCGGGCGGCGGATTTCAGCCAGCCGCAGATGCGCATCTAGGTGACAGAGAAAGTATTTTAGTGCTCCGATCTGCTCGGAAGGGATCTCTGCCCACCCTTGATTTTTTTGTCCTGCATCCATCTGAACAGACTCCTGAAATTTCCACTTGAAGGGATACATTTTCACGCGTAGCTGAAGCGATGAAGTTGATGTTCCTATGTCTGGCCGTCCTCGCCGCCCCATTGTTCGCGGCTGAGAAGAAGCCCATTCTTATCGTCCTCACCAACCATTCGGAACTTGGGAACACCGGGAAAAAAACCGGATTCTTCCTCTCCGAAGCCGCGCATCCGTCCGAGGTTTTTTCCAAAGCAGGCCACCCGGTGACTCTCGCCAGTCCGAAAGGTGGATTTGCTCCCATTGATCCCAAAAGCATGCAGCTGGATGACCCGGCGAACGAAGTTTTCTGGAAAAATTTCGGCAATGGGGAGGAAACAAATCCGGGGGTCGCAAAAACCATCGCACTTTCTGAAGTGATGGCGGATGGATACGCGGGGATCTTCTTCGCGGGAGGCCACGGCAGCGTCTGGGATTTTCCCGACTCTGCAATCCTCTCGGAAAAAGCAATGGCGATCTACAACGGCGGCGGTGTGGTAGGCGCGGTTTGTCATGGGCCTGCAGCCTTGGTGAATTTGAAACTTCCCGATGGCAAGCCGCTGGTCGCCGGAAAAAAAGTCGCCGTTTTCACCAATGAAGAGGAGAAGGCGGTGGAGCTGACCGAGGTGGTTCCGTTTCTCTTGGAAACACGATTCAAGGAACTGGGAGCCGAGGTGGTTCCTGCGGAAAAGTTCTCTGAAAACGCGGTGCGCGACGGGCGCCTCGTGACCGGACAAAATCCGGCATCCGCGAAAAAAACCGCAGAACTCTTTCTCGAAGCGATCAAATGATCCGGCAAAGCAGCATGTCGCTCGTTATGGTTGGTTCACCTTTTTTGGCACGGCTCATCGCCGCGCACGCCGCGCGAGCCACGGGTGCATGACATTCGCGAGGAGGATGGTGAGGGCGCCGATGTAGAAGGCGGGGTGGAGGTTTTCGTGTTCCCGGAAAATCAAGGCCGCGGCGATGATTCCGTAAACCGGCTCGAAGTTGAATGCGAGGTTCATGCTGTAGGCGGTGAGGTGGCGCAACAGATGGATGTAGTAGGCGTGGGCGAAGACGGTGCAAACCCACGCGAGCACCAGGATCCACAGCCAGTCGTCCGTGCCGACGGATAGAAGGCTCGCGTAGCCTCCGGAATCGAAAAGCGGAACGCTGGCGATGCAAATGGCGCTCGCACCGATCATTTCCCAGCCAACCATCGTCAGCGGATCACCGCCCTGGTTCACGATGGTGCGGTTGAGAACGGAGAAAATTGAAGCAAGAAACGCTCCGAGCAGCGCGATGCCCAGCCCCAGCAGATGCGTTTTCTCCACCCCGGCGATCAGGAGTATCCCCGCGAGCACAATCCCCCCGAGCACGACCTCGAACGGTTGGATGCGCCTCCGCGTGAGCAGGGGCTCGGTGAAGGCGGTGAAGAGCGATAGCGTCGCCAGGCCGGCAAGGCTGATGGAGACGTTGGCGAGCTTGATCGAGCCGAAAAAACATAACCAGTGCGCGCCCACGATCATGCCAACCCAGAACAATTTCACGACCTGACGGAACCCCGGCCAGACCTTGTGTTTCCTGACAAACGCCATCCAGAAAAACGCCCCGAGCGCGGCCAAAACCGTCCGCCAGGAAACCAGGACGGATGCACCGACGGAAACAAGCCGCCCCAGGATCGCGGTGGAAGCGATCAGCAGGACGAGCAGATGAAGTTGGAAGAAAGGGCTGACGCAGGGATCATGCGTCTTCGGTAAATGATTTCAATCCAGCGATCCACTAAAGTTTAGCAAGATTTTCAGTGGCATCGGATCATGTCACCTCCCAGCGCCGACGCAAACAGGTCGGCATGATGAGCACCCGTTCCGCCCACAGGCGGAACCTTGGACTGCGGTGGGCATCACCGCTTCTCTCCAAACGTGGCTGACGCGTCTCGCGGCAGAGCCAATGAAGTGGGAAATATTAGAGGCCGCGCCGCTTCCCTTTCCCCACTCATTGGCTTTTCGGACAGAAATGTCCGACCTCCATATTCTCTCATCCTACTCCACCCGCTTCAGACGATAGAATTCCTTCGACCCGGTCTTCGGCTGGTCCCTTGAGGCGACTCCCTGATCCACGGTCACGCTGTTTGATCATCGTTCGTTGCAAGGTGAACTGAAGGCACTGCTTAGCGAAGCATCCGCGCAGGTGGAAACAGGAGGTTCTGTGGAATTCACACTTTAGACGGTGAAGACGCACGGTGTGCAGAATTGGTCGCGGGAGGGAATCTATGAGGATTGAGCGTGGGATGAGAATTTTCGTGGATAAGGAGATGTATCTTCGGCAACCCAACATTTTTGATCGTTACGCCATTCTTCAGAAGAAGATGCTCCTTCCAGTGCCATTCGAAGTGACTTGGCAACAGCTGCTCCCAACGCCGGAGGTACGGAATTTCCAATTTGACGAAATTTAGTGCATTGGCTTCCCTCAAAAGCCATGCCAATTGGAAACCCCTGAAGATGAGCCGCTTCCTCGACGGTCAATCTCCTCAATCGCTCGGGAATTTTATCTGTAACTTCTCCGCTTGCCATCAAACGCGAATGGTAAGAGACAACCCATTGCTCGGAATGATCTTCCAAACTTTTTTGATCGATAATTGGAGTTCTGTTCCCCCCCATGGAAGCGGGAAGTGTGAGTGCTGGCGCGTCTAAATCCATTGGCCTGACTTGCCCATTGAACAACATTCCTGCAAATGGACTTTTCCTTAAAACAGGTGTTTTGGCTGCGGTCACGATCGCTCGGCACGTTGAATGATTTCCCGGTTTCCCATAGGGTGGAAGTTCACTCAAGGCATCTCTAACCGTTCTCTGAACGGTGCTCTTCTGTGGGGTCAGCATGACAGCGTCCTTTACGCCGACCAAAAACATGCGTTCTCTTAGCTGCGGAATTCCGTAATGAGCTGCGTTCAAAACAAGTAGGCGTGTGCGAAATCCAAGACGTTCTCCTTCCTCAATGAGAGCATGTAGAGTTCTTGTCCATCTTGTGTTTACGGCGAGCGACTTCACGTTCTCCATCACAAACGCCCGTGGTTGAATATGGGAAACCACCCGAAAAACTCCCAAACCTGGCGGCTCCTTGGATCGTTCGGGTCCATTCGGCCAGCCACTGAGAACCCCTGGCAAGGGGGGCCACCGATGACTACCTCAGCAGCACCGCTGCCCGGTAGCGTTGCTTTCGAAACATCTCCACAAAAGATCTCGGGGATTGTTATTTTACGTCGTGCAAGCTCGCCTGCGTAAGTCTTCAGAGCGAATGGGTCAATGTCGTTGGCCCAGATCGTATTGAATCCGGCTTCATTAAATCCGAGATCAAGGCCACCGCAACCCGTGTAAAGTGAAACGCAATTCATTATGCCAATTTGGCATGAGCTCAAATTTCGTCAACACTTTTCCCGATTTTTGTGAAGAGTTGCCGGGTGCCTGACAAATCGTTCGATGAAGTGCTTGGAAAGCGCCTTGCGGAGTTCAGGCACTCCCTTGCCATTTCCCAAGAATATCTGGCAACAATGCTGCGCAAAGACCAAACCTTCGTTTCAAAGGTGGAGACGGGAAAAAGGTCTTTGACGGTTCACGACTTCATCGGCTGGATCAATGCCCTGAATCTATCCGAGCAGGAGATCTCTGACCTATGCATGAACCTGAAAAAATCTCACGATGAATAGTCTTTCGCTCCTTCCTCTGAAACCTACTTCTCTGAAGTCCGCCATCGCAGCGGCGGTAGCGGCGTTTGTCGCGGAAGGCATGGAAGCTGAGGAAGCCTTGCTGAAATTGGGCGCTGATTTCGATGCCTGGCTTGCAGGCGAAGGTCGGCAGTTTCCGGCAAGCCTTGTGAGCTTTTTGGAAAGGGCGGAATGGGCAACTCAGGTAAGAGATAAACCGCACAGGCTATATTCCTCGACCATTATTAAACTTGCAGGAACGTACACCCAAGATCGCCGCGAAGCTGCTCTTGTTTTATCACAACTGCAGCTGATTCTAACTCTGGCAGATGAGTTCCAGTATTCGTCAGCCGGAATTGCCCGGATCATTAGCCAGTCGGAGCGCCGGGTCTCCGTGAGCTGGAAAATGATCGAGCAGATTCTCAACTGTTTCGGGCGGAAGAGTCAGCTGGACGAATCATCAGTAAAGGAAATGCAGGCGCAGGACGAAGAGGCGACCAAGGCCGATCTCGGGGATGCCACCGTCGATACCATCGTGGAGAAACCTGAGTTCCATGCTGAAGCGGTAGGACTGAATAAAGAATTTCTGGAGGGTATTCGCAATCTCTTTAAACCCACGACCGGGACACCATTTATTCCCTATCTACAGATCCTCGGCTACGTATGTACCATCGCTGATTTTGGTGATCATCCGACGGAGTATCTTTATACATTTAAGCCACGGGGTAATGTCGCGAATGCAATCTTTGGAAAATTCCCATCGAATTTGGCCTCGGGAGGCAACCCAATGTTGAACAACTTCAAGGCTGTTGATCGCCTCACGCTTGATTGGAGTCAATCAAGAGAGGACAACCGGGAGCAAGCCTTTGCATTAGTTCGGATCGTTGAAGGACTTTCATCTTTGAGTTTCACCCCAAGAGTTCAATTTGCATCCGCATTTCGAAGATCAATCATCAGGTATATCGAAATCAAATCACCTTGTGATATTAGAATACCCGAACAGCGAGATCTGGAAACCATCGAAAGGTTCATCCATCGGGTTGCGGAGAAACAGACTGGAACCCGAGGCATCATCGAGCAGCGCTTGTCGGATTTCATGTCCGCAATGTTGCATCCACTCCCGGACTGGCGGCCTCGTGGCTTAGGCGACCCCGTCAACGCGACCAATCGATCTTCTAGAAAATTGGGGGACTCCGATTTTCAACGTGCATTAGAACAGGAATGTTTCGCCTATGAAGCCCATGCAGGCAGACTCACCGATATCTATGTTGAGGAACATCTGAGAACCCTAAGATTGAACTTGGGTTTTCGAATCGAAGAATGGAGTCATATCGCTGAACTCAAACAATGGACACTCAAGATATGCTTCGTGGTACATCAAGATGCGACATCTATTCCAAAGCCCAAGGTTTCAAGTGCTTTCGAGAACTCTATCAAAGTCACTACTTTCGGAAAGTTGTTCCAGGAAATCAAACCCTTGATGGAAGCATTTCCTGCGGGCGCGGTGGAACTTTTCAATCGCTTGGTGATTGCGCCCCTTGATGCGAACAACACCCCCCATTTCGCCAAGGCAATCGCAATGGATTTGATCTCAGATAAAACCTGAGTTAATAGAAACCGCTGGTGTAATTTTTGGATGGAAGACCCTCAAGTAAGGTCACCAGAGTTTGATGGACTCGGCTTTCGGGCTGGGGACGCATTGCACCAGGCGGAGGAGGGTTTCAGCGGTGGCGACTGAGGTTTGTTAGTTTTGCCGTAGGCATTTCAGTAGGTTACAATCTGTAACCAACTGACGGCCCTCCTTGGTTGCGCGGCTTCGCAGCTCTGCAACAAGTGCTTTGAGCGGGA
>JBBRIB010000182.1:0-6370 GCA_038221745.1 Verrucomicrobiales bacterium | reverse complement strand
GGCACGGAAATAGCAGAGCCATGAACAACCGGTCGCAAGACCCGAGAGAATGAGAAAAAGCCAGGTGCGTTTTGAAAATCCAAACACCGCGCTCGCAGGCTGGGTGGCCAGCACGATGGCCCACGAGAAGATGAGCACCACAGCGGTTCGGACGGCGGTGGCGAGGTTTGAATCCACCCCGGTCACGCCGATCTTGGCGAGGATGGCGGTGAGTCCAGCGAAGAACGCAGCAAGCAATGACCAAACAATCCAGCTCATGCCTGCACGGTGCGGCGTTGATTTCAGGAGTCAAGCCCGCGGGTAGGTGCAGAGGGATCAGCTCTCGAAATACGTATAGCCCGCAAGCCCTTCGCGGAAGAGATCGAGAATCTCGCGGCGCTCTTTGGGCGAGATGCGGCCTTCGGTCACGGCCTTCTCGGCAAAGGTGCGGAAGCGGGAAACGAGTTCCTTGGGATCGAACTCCACATAGGTGAGCACGTCCGCCACGGTGTCTCCCTCGACTTCGTGGGTGTAAACCGGCTTGCCTTTTTCAAGGTGCACACCGACGACGTTGGTATCGCCCAGAAGGTTATGCAAATCTCCGAGAGTTTCCTGATAGGCCCCGACGAGGAAGACGGCGAGGTAATAGGGCTCGCCTTGTTTGAAATCGTGGAGAGGGAGGACTTTGGCGACGTCTTCCTTATCGATGAAGCGATCAATCTTCCCATCGCAATCACAGGTGATGTCGGCGAGCACGGCGCGGTGGCGCGGCTTTTCATCCAGCCGATGAATGGGCATGACCGGGAAGACCTGATCGATGGCCCATGAGTCTGGCAAGGATTGGAAGAGAGAGAAATTTCCGTAATAGAAATCGACGAGGGTGGAGGAAAGCTCGCGGAGATCTTCCGGGATGTCATCGAGTTCCGCAATCAGATTGGAAATCCTTGTGAGAATGTGCCAGAACCATGCTTCTGCCAGACCGCGCTCGCGCAGGGTGGCGGCTCCGTAGAAAAACTGGGCGCGCATTTGGTCCCGGTAATACATCGCATCATTGAAGCACTCCTGGAGGTTCTTTTTGTTGATCACCTTGTTCACCTCGATGATGTTCATGAGGTTTTGCGGGGCGTTTTCCGGGATCGGCGGGGCTTCCTCACTGGTTTGGGCGCTGGTGACATCAAGGATGTTGAAGACCAGCACGGAGTAGTAGGCGACGACCGCACGGCCTGACTCGGAAATCAGATTCGGGTGGGCGACGCCGGCTTTATCACAAATTTGAGAAATCACCTCGACGATGTCCGTGCAGTACTCGGCCACGGAGTAATTGCACGAAGAGTGGAAATTCGTGTGCGAGCCATCGTAATCCACGGCCATCCCGCCGCCGATGTCCAGCACGCCCATGGGTGCGCCTTCCTTGACGAGATCACAATACATTCTAACAGCCTCGGTGGCTCCCTCACGGATCGCGGCAATGTTGGGGATTTGCGAGCCTTGGTGATAGTGGAGCATTTTCAAACAACCGATGTAGCCGGAGTCTTTGAGCTGATCCACCACGGCGATGACCTGCGAGGCATTGAGGCCGAAGACGGATTTGTCGCCCGCGCTTTCCTGCCAATGCCCGGAGCCCTTGGTGGAGAGGCGCACGCGCACACCCAGATTGGGCAGCACGCCTATCTTGCGTGAACGCTCGAGAATGAGATCAAGCTCACTGGGCATTTCCAAAACCAACATCACGCGCAGGCCCATTTTCTGAGCTTGCAGGGCGAGGTCGATAAACTCCTCGTCCTTGTAGCCATTGCAAACAAGGTAGGCCTCGGGATCGTGCATGTGGGCGAGGGCGGCGATGAGTTCGGGCTTGGAGCCGGCTTCGAGGCCGTAGTGATATTTTTTCCCGAACTCGGCGATTTCCTCGATGACCTGGCGTTGCTGGTTCACCTTGATCGGATAGACGCCTCGGTATTCGCCACGGTATTTCGAGTCGGTGATGGCCCGGCGGAAAGACTCGTTGATTTCGGTGATGCGGGAGTGGAGCAGATCGCGGAAGCGCAGCAGCACGGGCAGGTGGGTGCCGCGGTCGCGCAGGCCATCGATCACATCGTAGAGTGAAACCTCGGCCTGTGCCTCATCATCTTCGAGGCGCACGGTGACGTGGCCTTTCTTGTTCACGCTGAAAAATGTGTGGCCCCAGGTTTCCACTCCGTAGAGCTCGGAGGACTTTTCTGTGGACCATGCGCTATCGGATTTGCGCTTGGCGACCTTTACAGGCTTTTCTGGAGTGGCGAGGGACGGCGGAACCATGGGGCGCAAACTGAACACGGATTTATGAAAATTCAATCCCGAACATTGAAAAACCAAGCCAGCGCACGGGGATGAATCTGTTAGGGCGGGATCTCCGTAAACTGCATTGAATATCTCATCTTTCCAAGCCGTCTGTTTGCCACTATGAATCCCTCCATGACTGAGACTTTCCAGCCGCCTGCTTTACCTGCCCGTAAGGTTTCCAAGCGATGGTTCATCTTGGGGCTCCTCGCCCTCACTGCCGTCATACTGGCCGGCCTCTGGTGGTGGAACAATCGCCCGATCCAGCCCGTGATGCTCAGCGCACAGGAAAAAGTGGTGGTGGAAGAAAAAATGGAAGCCATCCAAAAGCCCAGCGTCCAAGCCCCCGCCGAGCCGAAGTATGAAAAAGGCTCCAAGGAAATCGTCCTCACCGAGCGCGAGCTCAACGGCCTGCTCAACGAAAACACCGCCTTGGGGAAATCCGTGAAATTCGAGCTCGCCACCAATGCCATCCACGCCCGCGTCGAGACCGACCTTGACCCGGACCTGCCGATTTTCGGCGGTAGGAAGTTCAAAGCCCGCGCCCGTTTCCTGGTCAGCGATGTGCCCGGCCAAGCAAGTTTCATCCTTGATGATGTCACGGTTTGGGGCGTTTCCTTGCCCAACGATTGGCTCGCCGGACTCAAAGGCCGTGACTTGTTAGGCGAAGTCCTCGCCGGCGGGAACTCCCAGAGCGGCAAGCTCCCGGGAGTGGAGGAATTCAAGGTCGAGGCCGGCCAACTCAAGATCCGGCTGGCGGAGTGAGGGGATCAAGAAAATGACAGGATCTACGAACCGGCATTCGCCTGCCGATTTGCTTCATCTGGGTGAGGTGGGGGGCGGGATTCCCGCAGCGACGGGCGATTTCCGCTTGGGACAGATTGGAAATTCAACGAGGGGCTTTTTCACCTCCATCCTCACAGAGTGGATCCGCAACATTTTCTTCCATTCCTAGCACACCATCATTAAAGAACTTCAGGGCGATGGGACTGATCAAATTGCTAACGGCCGTGAAATTTCCTAGAAAAGCACCATCGACCAAGCTGTAGCGTTTCACCGTATTCGCACTGTAAGGGGAGGAAGATTGAAGGGACCATCTTTGAGTTGGATAAAATCCTTGCCGCGAATGATCTCAGCTTGGGTATTGTCGTCGAGAAGGAATCCAAGTTTGAGTATGGCTGCCACCATGCGCTCACCATTCTCGGCTGACTTGGCGGGAAATATATCCACGTCCTGGGTGGTGCCAGGGTAGCCGAGAAGAATCGCGGCGCTCTTGCCAATGAAGAGATACTCCACGCCCGCATCGTTGAAGGCGCGGGCGACTTCCTGCGCCTGAAGTGGGCGGCTTGGCAACTGCATTGTTGCGTCCGGATGCTCTGCCGGAACTCGCGCGTGTGGCGGAGCTGGGAGAGGACGACGCATTCGGTTTAGCCGCGAAACTGGCGGCACGGCCAGATGCAGCGGCCTCACTTGTAGGCGAGGCGTTGGTGCATGCCGCCACGGCATTCGAGCGCTCCAAAGGGCTTACGAGCACGCCGCGCGCAAGGCTCGCGCTGGTGGTTGACCAGTTGGAGGAGGTCTTCACCCACGATCTCGATCCCGCACGTCGTCAGGCTTTCATCACGGTGCTTGCGGTTCTCGCCCGCAGCGGTCGCGCCTGGGTGCTTGCCACGTTGCGCAGTGATTTCTACGCCCGGCTCGAGGAAATCCCGGAGATCATCGAGCTGGCACGCGGTCATGGGACCTATCAGCTTCCCGCATTGGTTCCCGCCGAAATCACCGCTCTCATCCGGCAGCCCGCTCAAGCCGCCGGACTGTCCTACGAGGAAGATCCGGTGATGGGCCGACTCGACGACGTGCTGCGAGATGCCGCGGTGCGTGATCCCCGAGCACTTCCATTGCTGGAGTTCACCCTGGAGGAGCTCTACGGCCGCCGCACGGAAGCCGGACAAATGACCCACGCGGCTTATCAGGAAATCGGGGGCATGGAGGGGGCGATCGCGCGGCGGGCGGAGGAAATTTTCAGCCATCTGGATGGCGAAGCGAAGGCAGCATTCGATGCAGCGATGCACGATCTGGTAGGCCTTGATCGCGCCGAAGGTGATCCGGCCACGCGACGCTGGGCGGATCAAGAACGCGCCGACTCACGGCCCGGTGCCAAGGCATTTCTGGATGCCTTCCTCGAAGCACGTCTGCTCGTCGCCGACCTGCGCGGGACCGGACAAGACGCGCGACCCGCAGTCACGCTTGCGCACGAGGCGCTGCTCACCTCCTGGCCGCGACTCTGCGCGTGGTTGGAAGAAAACCGCACCTTGCTGCGGGCACGTTCGCGGGTGACCGCGGCTGCCGCACAGTGGGTCCAAGAAGGACGCTCGGCCGATTTCCTGCTCGCCGGAGGGAAGCCGCTCGACGAAGCGCGCACGGTGCTCACGGCGTTGCGCGACCGACTGAGCGAAACGGAAATCGCTTTCGTGGAGACTTCCGCCGCGCAAGTGGACGAACGGGACCGCGAGCTGGGTGAAATGCGCGGAAGATTGGAATTGATGGACGTCGATGCCGTGCGCCAGCCGCTGGCGAATCTCTTCATCGCCGGAGGTCTCGGCGGCGCGATTTCTTCCGTCGTCGTTTACTGGCTGATTTTCAGCTCACCCGCTGATCCGCCCTTGGTGGGGATCATGGTGATATGGGTCGCGTTCGTGGTTTTCATGGGCGGCATGGCGGTCATCACCCTGCGCAAAACACGCATGCCAAAGAGCCTCGTCTCCGGCCAGATGATCCTCACCTGGGGGATGGTCGCCGTGGCGTGCATGGCGAATGGCATCAACAATCAGCTTCTGGGAGTGCCACTCAATACGCTCGTTTGCTCGTCAGCGCTTTTTCTCGCCATCGGATTCGCCACCACCGCCGGGGTGATCCAGCATCGGTTGTTAGCCGCCTCGCTTTTTCTGACTGCGGGTAGCCTCGTGCTGGCTTACTGGCCCGCGCACGCGATGCTGATCTTCGGGATTCTGTGGGGCGTCGTGTTCACCGGGTTCGGCGTGTGGCTCCGGGCGGGTGGAGGCGCGTTGGTCGGAAACTTGCAGGAAAATCAAAATTCCTCAATCGGCAATCAAACCGGCGCTTACGGGCCAGCTCCCACGAAAGGACTGAAGAGTGACAATCCGTGATTGGAAGAAAACTCAAGGGACAACCTAGCCTAGGAGATTTTCCAAAAATCGGGTGTAACTTGGGCCTGACGGCTCAAAATGGATGGAAACCACGCGTTCTGGAATCATCGGCGTGGGAAGCTCCGCAATGAACGCCTCCTTTACCCAGGCAGAACGATAGAAGTCCGCAAGGAACTTGGACGGCGCAAGAAAGGCATTCACATCGGCAGGTTGAAGTTTTGCGTAGCGGGCGTTGTGCAGGGGGAACGGGAATGATCCGGTGATTCACGCGATTCGCGATAAACCGCCCGTTTGGCAGGGCGCCTGGCGATTCATCGGCAGCAACGGTCTCAGACACGCCGCTACAGGGCTTTGCCAATGAGATGCTTGTAGCGGCACCTCTATGAGTGTCGAAGCGGATGAGGTGCGCGAAGCTCTTCGGCGGTTCATTGGCAGCGACGGTCACAGACACGCCGCTACAGTGCTTTGCAAACGAGATGCTTGTAGCGGCATCTCTATGAGTGTCGTAGCGCATGAGGTGCGCGGAGCTCTTCAGCGGTTCATCGGCTGCGGCGGTCACAGACACGCCGCTACAGTGCTTTGCAAACGAGATGCTTGTAGCGGCACCTCTATGAGTGTCGTAGCCGCTGAGGGGCGCGAAGCTCTTCGGCGGTTCATCGGCTGCGGCGGTCACAGACACGCCGCTACAGTGCTTTGCCAATGAGATGCTTGTAGCGGCATCTCTATGAGTGTCGAAGCGGATGAGGTGCGCGAAGCTCTTCGGCGGTTCATTGGCAGCGACGGTCACAGACATCGGGCTGCCGGGCTGCCACATGCCGAAAGAGAAGCGCTGGCAGCTGCCCTTCATCATCAGGGTGCGGAGGCAGTGAAAGGGGCCACGATTTACATCACTCTGGAACCTTGTTCGA
>JBBRIB010000181.1:0-6392 GCA_038221745.1 Verrucomicrobiales bacterium | reverse complement strand
GATTTTGGAGGCGGAGCGGAAATCGTTGGGGGAATTCAGGCGATCAAACCAGCGGTAAAGTGCTTCTTCGGTGCCATTGACGGTGATTTCAATTTTGGCGCGGTGATAGATGCGGCCCTCGGTGGCATCGGTGGGAAGAGGTTTCTGGGTCTTGATGGTGAGCCCCGAGCTATTGGCCTCGCGCTCGGCGAGCTGCTGGAGGCGGGTTTGCACGTCTTGGTTGGCGGCGGGCTGAGGTTCGTGTTGGGCGAGCCACTCCATTTGATCGACGACTTGCTCACGGCTGGCGCGGAACATTTCGGCACTATCGAGCTTTTGACGGGCGAGGGCTTTTTCCCGCTGGATGTCCATCCTCAGGGATTGAAATTTACCGAAGGCGAGAAAGTTGACGACGAGGAAGCCCGCGATGCCGAAGAAGATGAGAAGATTATTTTCGCGGGATGACATTGAGGATTACGAAGAAAGGGAATCAGTAATTATGAGCTGTGACGAGTAAATGCCGGACTTTGGAAAAATTGTCGGTGCGGAACGCTTTAATAGGCTAAGGTTGGGCTTCCAAGTTAGGGACATCTGCGGCGAAGTTGAATTCCCAGCCGCGGGTGGATTGGTTCGGTTCGGGAGTTTGCCAAGCGAAGGCAAGGAGATCGTTGTTTTTTGAGAGGTTGAGGCTGAAGGAATTGACGGCTTGGAGTTGGGGTGCCTCGCCGATGAGCTTGATCTCGGAAGCGCTGATGTCCGCAGTGCGGAGGCGGAGGCCGCTGTTCGGCGGGATGCTGGAGGCGATGCGGTTGAGGATATCGACGGGTGAGTTCTTGAGTTCGATGCCCTCGGAGAGTTCATCCCATTTCTTGATGTGGAGTGAGTATGCTTCACCTTCCGGGGCGGCTTTCTCGGCTTGGGCGAGGAGGGATTGGGTTTCCTTGTGATCTTTCCACAGGCCGTAGCCGAACCAGCCGATGACACCCAGGTAAGCGAGGACGATGGCAGCAGCAGCAAGAATGACATTGCGGCGCTTGGTGGCGGCGCGGCGAGCGGCCCGGACATCGGCAGGGAGAAGCTTGCTGATGGGAGAAGGAATCCGGGGAGCAGGCCGTGGGGCCAGATCGACCTGGATGCGAAAAGCGGTGCGCAGGGCGACGGGATTGATTTCAAGCGAGTTTGACCAAACGACGATTCTTGCGGGCTGGATATTGAGTCCCTGCATGGAAAGCTGCATCAGCGCGAGGCGGATTTCCCGGGCAAGGCTCTCGTCCGGGTGGCCCGAGGTGGAGGAGGTGGCTTGGCAATACACGAGGTTTCCACCGTGGATGACGGAGAACACCCAGCGGCCGAATTCTTTCCAGACGGCAACGGCCTCTCCGGCGAGGGGGAAGGCGCGCGGCGATAAATCAAAGGCTTTGGGGCCGCGGGTGGGCATCTCTCCCTCGCCGGGCGGGCGGAGGAGGATGGAAACGAGGGCGGTGTTTTCCGTTTCCCGGGCGATGACAAAGTTGTCGGTGAGTTGGCCGGCCATCGGGTCCGGGCGGAGACCGAGGCGCTCGGCATGGAGAGCCGCGAGATCGGCGAAAAGCGCATCGTCCTCGCTGTTCACCCGCAAGGGGATGGCGGTGATGGCCTTGACAGGAAAAAAGAGCAGAATATCACCGCTGGGAAGGTCTTTGATGTCGCCAGCGAGGGCGAATTCTGTGGCGGCATGGAGGGTGAACTCAGCGGGGCTCTGGCCAGTCCAGATTTCCCAGCCTGCTTCACCGGGAAGGAGGAGAACGTTTTCGGTAGATTTACTCACGGGATGATTTCTTCAGTGCGTTCGAGGAGGGCTGGCTTGCCGGTGCGATTTCTAACAATAACGGTGATTTTACGTTTGGCACCTTCTGCGGTGCCGATGCTTTCGATGCGGGTGGTGGCATCATCTACGGAGAAACGTTGCACCGGCCCAAGGCCAGTCTCACTATCAATCCCCAAAAGTGCAAGCGCCTCGGCGGGATTCTTGAAGGGAACATCGTCGGTGGTCTCGCGGATGCCGTCGATTCCGCGGACAGTCTCTGGAATGATGTCGGCTTGCTCGACGGAAACATCTGCGGCAACGGCGATGAGTTCGGCGGGAGCGTCGTTTAAATCAAGTGGCCCGGCGCTCCAGATGGTAAACCAATTCCGCCAATCCGGGCGGACGGACTCCACGAGATCCATGCCACGGACAAGGGCGACTTCATCGATATCATAGAACGGCCGATTGAACGGTTGATTGATGCGCCCGGCTTTCTCATAGTCTTTTTTCTCGGCGCCGTTGAGCTGGGAATCGTCGTTGGCATCCACCCAATCGGTTAGAGCATCGGTGATGGCTTGGGCATCTTCGAGTTCGATGCCCCAGGAGATGAAGATGGAGCGGAGGAGATCTTCGTCATTCTTCAGGATGAGGTAGTTGATATTGAAGCGTCCGCCTTCGGAGACAATTCGTGCCTGGTAGCTCTCGCCGGTTTCGCCATCGGTGCGGTTGAGCAATGGATCGGAGCGCTTCACAAAGGGATTGCAGCCTACAGCGATGCCCATTTCCGCAATCTGACGGGCGCGCGAGCCGTGGATCTTGGAGGAGGCGATTTCCAAATCAAAGGAAATCACGCGAAGGGCCACCATGCAGGCCATGGAGAGAATGGCAATGAGCCAGAGCACGGCCAGAAGCGCCACACCGCGAGGCCGCCGGGAGCGGGTGATGTGGGATTTCATGGTGGTGGTGCGCCGGGAGGTTGGCCGCCGGGGACACCTTGGCCCGGTGGAATGACGATTGGGGGTGGATTGGCCCCATCTGCGCCGCCGTCCGCGCCGCCGTTTTGTCCGCCGGACTCCGCCATTTGGCGGACCATGAGTTCGGGGTTCTGTTTGGGAGGCAGCCAGAAGATTTGGCGCATTTCCTCGCCTTTTGCGCCGATGGACACCGTGAGTTCGAGCTGGAGAGGAAGGCGGCCCTGGATGTCCCAATCGTAACCCCATTCCATCGAGCGGCCATCAAGGACGCGCCACTCGAAGTAGGCGACGTCTGTGAGGAGGACGATTTCGGCGAAGGGCTTTTCCTCGCCAGCGCGATTGTTGGAATCCGCCTCGGAGCCTTTGAGAATCTCGTTCTCATAATAGCGCAAAACGATGTCCAGATAGCCACTGCGGCGCTTGACGGTGGAGAGCTGGATGGCTTTTGCGGTTTTGGCATCGCCGCCCCAGGTGAAACTCATGGGGACGTTCTGGAGGGTGAGATCCGATAGATAGTGGGAGCTGGAATCTTCCACAGTCAGATCCATGCGGGTGTTCCCCGGCAAGGCGGAGAAGCGTTGGGAAAGGAGTTCAAAAAACGCCTGATGGAGCATTTCCTCGTTCTGGGTTTGGACGATGGAATTGCCAAGCGCAAGCGAGGTGCGGGCGGTGCTGAAGACCATGCCCACGAGGATCGCAAGCAAGCCCATGGCCAACACCAACTCAAAGAGGGTGAAGCCCGCCCGCCTCGATCTAACAGGATGGATCCTCATGGTTGATACATGCGGCTGTAGCGCCAGGTTTCCACCGAGCGCTCTTGCCAGGTGCGGTTTTCAAACCATTTCGCGGTGATGTTGATGAGATACATTTCCTGAAGAATCTGGCCTTCTTCGTTTTCCAAGTTATCTAAGAGCTTGATGGTGGTTTCCAGCTCGATACCGGTTTTGCCGACGGGCGTGGTGGTGACTCCCTCCTCAATGACGGGGAGGAAAATCGTTTCATCCAGCGCGCTATCGAGAATGCGGGTGATGCGAAGCTCGCTTTGTGCCAAGCTGGCAGCGGCGGCCATGCGATTGAGAGCCACCGCAAATCCAGTGGCGGCGATGCCAAACACGGCAAGCGCGAGTATCATCTCAAGGAGAAGAAAGCCGCGCCTCGATGGATGGATTGAAAATTTCATCTCGCTTCAAGGGTGCCATCCCGGATGCTGGCAGTGAGTGGATGGTAGCTGTCCTCCGCCCAGCTTTTATCAAGCGAGAGGCGCAGGGAAATGGGTTCGCAGAGGCCATCCGGATCGAAGCGCCAGACATGGACCACATTCTTGGTGGTGGGCAGCCATTTTTCCGAATTCCAATGACGCATGAAAATGGCCATGCCGCCTTCGAGGACGACTTGATTATCCTCGGATACATTATCATCGACGATCTCTCCACCGATTTCGCGCCCCCGGATGGTTTTACGCAAATCCTTGCCAGCCTGGGCAAGTGGCATCATGCGGACGATGCCCACGCGGAACTCAAGGGCATAGGGAATCTGCTGCAGAATGGAAGTGGTCCGGGCCCGCTTGGCAAGCAGCTCGATCTGCCCGGAAACGTTCCGCAGCTCTCTCTCGTCCGAGGAATAAACCATGGTGCCCACGGCCCCGCCGATGACCATCGCCGCAATCGCAAGGACGATCACGATTTCCAACAACGTGAAGCCGCGCGAAGCATTAGTCGTCCTGACTGCTGAGATCATCTGGGGTATTGTCTAGGCCATCGGGGCCCTTGCTGATCATTTCAAAATCATTTGCCCGCTTTTTACCCGGAAATTTGTATCCATAGAGTGCACCCCAAGGGTCTGGGTTCACCTTTGTCATCACCTGCACCCATCGGCGCGGCACTGGCGTGGAAGTGGGCTTTTCCGTCAGTGCCTTGAGCCCCTGCGCGGTGGATGGAAAACTCCCGGCATTGAGCTTATACATGGCCAGAGCACTCTCAAAGCTCTTGAAATCCGATTCCACCTGCTTGAGTTTCGCAGCATCGCCGATTCCTTTCATGGCAAAAATCGCGCCACCGAGGATCATGGCGATGATGCCAAGAACGATGACCATTTCAAGAAGCGTGAAACCGGATTGACGACGGACGACGGAGCGTGGGTTGCTGATTTTCATAGGAAATGTCTTAAAGTGCGACTGGCAGAAGCCTTACAGGGATCAAAACGCCGTGCCACTGTAAAGTTGTCGGAAAATTTTTCCTCAAAGATTGTAATCCGTCACGGGGAAATCCTTGCCAGCGGCCCGAGAATCTCCCACCCCTTGTGCCACAGAATTTATGAAGCCTATTCTCATCATCGGAGCCGGCGGGGTCGGCAGCGTCGTCGCCCACAAATGTGCCATGCTTCCCGAGGTATTCGGGGAGATCACCCTCGCCTCCCGCACCCTTGCGAAATGCGACGCGATCGCCGCCGAAGTCAAAATGCGGACCGGTCGCAGCATCGCCACCGCCAAGGTGGATGCGGACAATGCCGAGGAAACCGCCGCGCTCATCCGTAAAACCGGTGCCAAACTGCTCCTCAACGTTGCCCTCCCCTACCAGGATCTCAATCTGATGGATGCCTGTCTGCTGGCGGGCTGCGACTACCTGGACACCGCAAACTACGAGCCGCTCGATGTCGCGAAATTCGAATATTCTTGGCAATGGGCCTACCAGGAAAAATTTGCGACAGCGGGCCTCACCGCGCTCCTCGGCTCCGGCTTCGATCCCGGCGTGACCAATGTTTACACCGCCTGGGCCTTGAAACATCACTTTGATGAAATTCACACCCTCGACATCATCGATGTCAACGGCGGCGACCACGGCAGGGCGTTCGCCACCAATTTCAACCCGGAGATCAACATCCGCGAAGTCACCGCCGAATGCCGCCATTGGGAGGGCGGCACCTTTATCGAAACTCCGCCCATGTCCAGGCACCAAGCCTTCACCTGCCCCGAAGGCGTCGGCACCTACGAAATCTACCGGATGTATCACGAGGAGCTCGAATCCTTGGTCAAACACATCCCCACCATCAAGCGCGCCCAGTTCTGGATGTCCTTCTCACCCAATTACTTGAAACACCTCGAAGTGCTCCAGAACGTGGGTATGACGCGGATCGATCCAATAATCTATAACGGCATGGAAATCGTCCCCCTTCAGTTTCTCAAGGCGGTTTTACCCAATCCGGGCGACCTCGGCCAGTCCACCAAAGGCCGCACCTGTATCGGCAACGTCATCACCGGCCTCAAAGACGGCAAGCCCAAGGCCATTTACATCTACAACATCTGCGATCACGAGGCGTGCTTCGCGGAGGTCGGCTCGCAGGCGATTTCCTACACCACCGGCGTCCCGGCGATGATCGGAGCGAAACAAATTCTCGCTGGAGACTGGCGGAAAGCGGGTGTCTGGAACATCGAGCAGCTCGACCCGGATGCCTTCATGGCAGACCTCAACGCGCACGGCCTGCCATGGCAGTTCATCGAACTCACGCCGGAGCAAGCGCTTGAATTTCAAGTGGCAGGGTCATAATATAAAGATAAAGTAACGACTTTTTGCCAGATCCGGGAATTTCTGCTTGTCAGCTCTTTGGCCGAATCCGAGACTCCCCTAATGAGCCTCCCCGCTGATAAGTCGGTTTTT
>JBBRIB010000180.1:0-6419 GCA_038221745.1 Verrucomicrobiales bacterium | reverse complement strand
ATGAGGTGATCCACCCCCTCGGCGCTGGTGAGCATGGTGGGTATGGCCACCATCGTGCGACAATCCGGAACGATGCCGGACGAAAAATCCAGCCGGGGAAGCAAGTGCGGTTTTACCATCAGCGTGCTCAGCCAATTCATGAGCGCCACCCCAAACTGGCTCGCGCAGAGGAGGAAAATCATACTGAAAACAACGATTTTCCATTCGTTCTCCATCAACATCCGGGATGCTTGGACGAACCCGAATGTCGCAAGCAGGGTGATCAATCCAATACCGCCGACATAGAACAGCAGCGGGTGGAGATGGACGCTTCTCTCAATGGCACTCCGCCATGGCCATCGCACGCATGCGATGCGTTCAAGCGCGGGCCGCCCTTTATCGATCAGGTAAAACCCCACATGGGCGGTCCGATCCGTTTGTCCTTTGAGAAGATTACCCTCTTTGGCAAGTTGAATGGCGGCTTGCGCAACCTCCTCTTCCGATAGTTTTCCATAGCGGGAAATCGTTTCGACCGAATGCCGGTAACGATCACGGGTCGAGAAATCCATAGCTCCAAACACCTCGCCCGGGTCTCCGCGCAGTGTCATTTCCACCACGCTCAGGGTTTCCACAAACTCCTTCCAATCCATCGCGCTCAGGAATCGCAGACTGCCGATGCTGTGACTGACCGAAACCTGATCAGCAGCCTGCGTTTGGCTGTCCTGATGAACGAGCAACTCGATGGACGTGCCTTGCTCAACGAGCTTCTGTTCCAGCCAATTACGCGCCAGATGGAGCACGGGGCTGTGTTGCGAAAGACGCTGGCTGAATTCAGCGACGAAGGAACTGGTGAGCGGGAGATCCGATTTCGCCATGTCCGCCACCACGATGACCAGTTGGGATGGGTTCGTTTCCGCCATTTCCTGCAATCGCCCTACCCACAGGTGCGCTTGATCGCGATGACCCCTCGCGGTGGCGAGCCGGGTGGCGATACGGCGGAGATTTTCGATCAACCCGAGACGAAGCATGATCGGGATGGCCCAAAGTTCGCCGATTTTCAGAGAATCCACCGCTTGGTAAGCCTCGATGAAAGAGCCGAGTACTCCGGCGTCGATCTGTGCGTCCACATGCCGGATGTATTCGAGCACAAGGTCGTAAACACGGGGATATCCGGCGGAAGGTCCGTTCAAGAGATGGGGCAATTCACGGCTGTAGCTGCGGGGTAAATGACGGCGCGCCAATTGGATCTGCTCTTCAATAAGGTAAAAGTTATCAAGCAACCACTCCGAGGCAGGGGAAAGGCGGCGGCGGGGAATGATTTCGCGGGCCTGACGGTTGAATACCTTCAAGTGCGATTCGTTGTCCTCCAACTGGGCCAACAAGTTGTTAGGAGCAACCTGAAAGTCGATCCGGTGACCCACCGCGAGACCGCGTGCGTGTTGGGCGAGTTGCTCGACGCTGAATAAATCCGCACGCAATGGCGGTTCGCCTGAATTCTGGTGAGACTGCCCGGTTTTCCATTTCTTCCAGCGTAATGACAATATCTGCATGTGTTCCTTTTCCCCAGTAGTGGATCAAACTGAGTTTTGATCAAAGGTAAACTTAGGTCTATGGGGTATTGTCCTACCCGCGGATTGGCTTGAAGGTTCACTCCTCTGAATACTTCGGCTCGCCCGTCATGAATGAAGAAGGCGGCCCGGCTTTCGCCAGACCGCCTTCGTTGCCACGGAAAGTATCAGCCGGGAGCTTGCGTTTTAATGGTTACGCGTGCTCGGGGTCCCGGCGGTAATTAAAATTGCTGGTTTGGCCGTGGTTGCTTCCAGGGCGATCG
This sequence comes from Verrucomicrobiales bacterium, assembly GCA_038221745.1. Lineage (GTDB taxonomy): Bacteria > Verrucomicrobiota > Verrucomicrobiia > Verrucomicrobiales > Akkermansiaceae > Luteolibacter. The sequence continues at coordinate 4,609 of JBBRIB010000180.1, read as the reverse complement.
AGAGGGGTTGGGCAGGAATTTCCCGTTTTCCTTCATTGGTACAACTCATGATGAGACCGAGAGTCATAAGGCTCTGAATGAAGCTGATAATCGGTTGCATAATCCGGTGATTTAGGTTGGTGCTTGGCGAAGAAGCGGGCTGTGGCTGATCAGAACAACCCAGCCTGATTGCCGAAGGTCTTTTGATACAACCAACTTAAGATAACTTTAATCCCATACCAATGGGGTGAAACCCCACTAATCGAGGCCGGGCACGCGTCGATTAAAGAATGGTGGTCTGCACGCTGCTTTCGATAATCCCCGCAGAAATGGCATAGCGGGTCAGGCTTGCGGTGTCGTGTATGTCGAGCTTTTCCATAAGCCGGCCGCGGTGCTTTTCAACGGTTTTGATGCTGATGTTGAGTTCCGATGCGGACTCCTTGTTGGCTTTACCCTCTGCGATCAGTTGTAGTACTTCCATCTCGCGGGAGCTAAGAAGCGCCGATTTCTTACCGACGGTGGCCGATTTGGCCGAAGCTTTCGGATCGATGCGGACAAGCCTCCGCGCAATCGAGGGACTGAACAACTTTTTGCCCTTGTGAACTTCCCGGACCGCCCAGCATACATCCGTGGCACAGGTTTGCTTAAGGAGAAATCCCGAAGCCCCGGACTCGTTCGCACCCTGAACATAAGCATCGTCATTATGCGCGGTGAGAATGAGGATTCTAATGCCCGGACTCAGTTTGACAAGCTGGCGCGTCGCCTCAAGGCCGTTGAGACCAGGCATCGCGATGTCCATCAAGACCACATCGGGCCTGAGCTCCATTGCCATGGTGACTGCCTGACGTCCGTCGAGGGCCTCGCCTACGATTTGAATGTCGGGGTTTAATTCGAGAACCCTCCGCAGTCCCTCACGAAGGATGGTGTGGTCTTCCGCGATCAGGACGCTGATTAGTTTCATGGTATTTGGGGGTAGGTGTTCGAAGTTAACTGCATTAGGCCGGGAGTGGCAACGTGATTCTTGTCCCGGCAGCTCGAATCATGGGCGTCCTTTCAAACGCCCATCGGTTTCATGAACGGCAACAGCCTCCCGCCTGTCCAGGCAGGCACCCCTTCGATCAGGGGGATGAAATGACTGCCGAAGATGATTTTCATTCGATTTGGCTGGTTAGGTAATCTGCAATCACGGAAGACGACCGTGGCCGCCACACGAAAGGCTGGCTATGGGGTGTAACCCTACCACAGGTTCTTGTCGTGGAGTTTGTTTTTCACGGTCACGACCGGCAGGTAATTCTTATTCATTCCGACGACGTAAAACGTCTTTTAAACAAATTTCAAAATTGGAACTTTTCAATATTGATGTTAAGAATCCGGCCATGCCCACTCTTGCGAGGATTCTTCGTCTCACCTTTCGATTTCCGCTTCAAAGCACGATTTCACTGGGCATGGCCGTTCTTTGTACCTCGCTGGTCCTTGTCCTGCCGGGCATCACCATGCAGTTCATCGATGTGATCATCGCAAAAAACCGGCCCGATCTCATCCTTCCCACTGCGGCGATCGGCGTGGGAGCCATTTTCGCCCGCCAGCTGCTCTTCACCCTGCGCACCTATTATAACAATTCCCTCGAACTCAAGCTCACCCACCTCATCCGCGTCGAGCTTTACGACAAGCTCCAACGCCTGCCGATCAAATGGTTCGATTCCAATTCCTCGGGAGAAATCATGTCCCGAGTCGGCACCGATGTCCCTGCCACCAACCGCGTCATCGTCGAGGGTGTGGACCAGGCCATCGCTGCCATCCTTCAATTCATCATCGTCATCGGCTACATGTTCTATCATTCCTGGCATCTCACCCTCGTCACCCTGATCCCGTTGCCCGTCATCGGTCTCATCACCACCTGGTGGAGCCGCCGCTCCGAACCCTTGTGGCGGGAATCTTCCGAGGCCTCCTCCGCGCTCAACGCCGTGCTGCATGACAATCTATCTGGCATCCGCCAGATCAAAGCTTACACCGTGGAGCCTCTCGCCCTCCAGAATTTTGACCGTGCCTCGCAAAAAGTCGGAGAAAAGCATTTGATCGTCATGCGCGGCCAATCCATCGTCTGGCCCGGGGTATCCTTCATTGCGGAATCAGGCATCATCATCATGGTCGCCTTCGGGGCTTATTGGACGCTACAAGGGGAACTCACGACTGGCACCGTCATCGCCTTCATCGCGGCGTGGGGTTCGTTGTTCGATCCCATTTCCCGCATTAATTCCCTCTCACAGACGTTCACCCGCGGTGTCGTTTCAGCCAAGCGCCTCTTCACCATCATCGATACCCCGGACGAGTCCCACATCACCGAAGGCGAGCGCCCCACCGCGATCCAGGGCCACGTAGTTTTTGAAAACGTTTCCTTCTCCTATTCCGAAGAAGCCCCGACCATCAACGGGCTTTCACTTGAGGCCAGACCCGGTGAAACCATCGCCCTTGTCGGGGCCACCGGTGCCGGCAAATCCACGGTCCTCAATTTGCTCACCCGTTTTTATGAACCTACCAGCGGGCGCATCCTCATCGATGGCCATCCCCTCGCCCACCTCTCCAAGGAATGGCTGCGGGATCAGCTCGGCTACGTCACTCAGGAAAGTTTCCTGTTCAACACCAGCCTGCGCCAGAATCTCCTGCTCGCCAGGCAAGATGCTACGGATGAGGAACTCTGGGCGGCGTTGGAATCCGCCAATGCCGCCGCTTTTGTCCGCGCCAGCCCCGAGGGCCTTGAAACTCTCGCCGGGGAGCGCGGCATCCGCTTCTCGGGCGGGGAAAAACAACGCCTCTCCATTGCCCGGGCCCTGCTTAAAAATCCACCCCTTCTTCTGCTAGACGAGGCCACCTCCGCACTCGATAACACCACCGAGCGCCTCGTCCAGGAAGCGTTGGAAAACCTCCGCTCGGATCGCACCTGTTTTGTGATTGCCCACCGTCTTTCCACCGTCCAGAAGGCGGACCGCATCTGCGTCCTTCACCATGGCCGTCTCATCGAACAAGGCACCCACCAGGAACTCATTTCAAACAACGCCGCTTACGCCAAACTTTGTGAGGCAAGTTTTGCAATCGATCCTAGACCCCACGCCTGATCTACGCTAGATTCTTTCTAACCAAAAAAATAATTTCTTCCTTTTGACCCAACCTTTCATGGAAACTCTCATCAAACTCCCGGACGATTCCGCACCCTCCACCATCAGCGAGGTGCTTGCCTCGCTCCGCAAAGAACACTTCGAACCCCGCCACGAAGCCAAAGCCTGGGGTGACTGGATCTACCTCGATACCTACACCACCGTCATCAGCATCGAGTCCAATCGCGGCCTCAGCAGTTCCGCCACCATCGAACATGGCGAAGGTGAGGAAGACGGTGAACCGACCCAATCACTCCTCCGCGCTTTCGGCAGGCTGGGCTGGGTGGGAATTGATAATGATGGTGAATACGCCTTGTCCTAAATTTAAGTTAGATCATTTTCCGCGTCGCCTCGTAAACATACCAATCTTCCAACTTTTTCCTCGCCCAAGGAGTTTTACGCAAAAACGTGAGGCTGGAGCGGATGCTCGGATCAAACATGAAGCAGCGGATCGGAATCTGATGTGCCAGTTTATCCCATCCGTGTAATTCCACCATTGCACGCAATACCGTTTCCAAAGTGATGCCATGAAGCGGGTCTTTCGGATGGGATGGCGAATCAGGCATGACTCGCTGAGGTTGTTCGGGCGCATTCCCAACGTCAATCTTGCAAACATCTCCTACCCTTGCAGAATGACGCGATTCACGCATCACTTTTGCCGGGGTTCACCTGAAAGAACTGGAATCACTGGAGCGGCGGAACGTGTCTGCCGATGTCCATGAACGGCCAATGAAGCGCCCATCCATTCATCTCATTGCGAGATCATAGGTATGCCCGAACGTGTTTCGCCCCTTCTTGGAACGCCGCATAACCGTTTAAACGAGCCCCCATTGGCCCTTGCCGCACGCCTTCTTTCGAGACAATCATCACCCATGGAGCGCGAGAATTTACCTTTGGACCGCCAACTCAGACAGGAAATTCTGTTTGCTCGTGAAAGGGTGTATCGCTTCAGCGGACCCACGCCGTTGGAACGGTTGGACCTCCCGGGCTTAGGCCCGGAAATCTGGGTCAAACGCGAGGACCTGTCTCCGATCAAAGCCTACAAATGGCGAGGTGCCTGCAATCGCATGGCCATCCTCACGGAGTCGGAACGCAGGCGCGGTGTCGTCACCGCTTCTGCCGGAAATCATGCTCAAGGCGTAGCTCTGGCAGCTCGCACGCTCAAGCTCAAAGCCCGCATCTACATGCCGCGCTCCACCCCCAAGGTCAAGCAATCCGCCGTCCTCCATCACGGTGGCGAATTCGTCGAAATCCATCTCACGGGCGATAGCTATGATGACGCTGTTTCCGCCGCCCGGGCCGATGAAAATGCCAGCGGCGCAATCTACATCCACGCCTATGACGATCTGCAGGTGATGGCCGGCCAAGGCACCCTCGCCGATGAAGTGGTTCTCTCAGGCCATGGCCCCTTCGATGCCGCTTACCTGCAAATCGGCGGCGGTGGACTTGCCGCCGGTGTTTCCACCTGGCTCAAAACC
>JBBRIB010000179.1:0-6438 GCA_038221745.1 Verrucomicrobiales bacterium | reverse complement strand
TTTCAACCTAACATTTCCACCAGATGGCCGAAGACCTCGGTGTTTTTGACGATGCCGGCAAAGCGATCCGACTGCGGGCCGAGCGCACTGATGAGCGTGGGATCCGAGGTGTGCGTGGTGCCGGTCCAGCCGATGCCGGTGTGGTTGCCGACGAATTGCCCTAACAGCCCTTCGGGTTTTTTCATTTGTTCGTTCCACTCGATGATCGGGTGCTTGGCGACGACTTCCAACAACGCATTGGCTTCCTCGGGCTTGAGGGTGAGGCTCAGATATTTTTCAATCATGGCCGTTACTTGGGATGCTTCATCGCCTTTTTGAATATTCCATTCCGAGAGCAATTTCTCGTGCGATGCCTTGAAGCCGGAGATCCTTGCAAAACACTCGTTACTCTTGTCATAGCTTTCCCCTATTCCGTTTAGGCCGGGGTTGGAATTGCCGTGATCACTGGTGACGACGAGCAGAATATCCTCCCGTTTGCCGATCAGGACGATCATCCGCGCGACGGCATCATCAAAGGCAAGTTGATCGCCGATGAGGCCGCCGATGTCATTGAGATGTGCGGCGTGATCGATGCGGGCACCTTCGATTTGGAGGAGAAACGGCTTGTCGCTGGCGAGGAAACGGGTGAGCGCGGCCTCGGCCATCTCGGTGAGGGTGGGCACTTGGGCGGCGAGTTTTGCGTCGTGATCCCGGTCGATGGAAAAAGGCAGGTGGCCCCGGGTGAAGGTGCCTAACAATTTTTCATCCCGTGAAGCGAGCAGTGAATCCCGGCTAGCGGCCAAGCCGTAGCCTGCGGAGGCAAATTCTGAAAAGAGATTGCGCTTGTCCTCGCGGTCCACCGCGCTGAAGTGGCCGCTGCCGCCGCCGAGAATGACATCGACGCGCCCGAGATATTGCGGAGAGATGGCATCCTCGTTCCTGCGCATGGAGACGGAAGCCGCAAATCCCGCAGGGGTGGCGTGGGTGATGGTGGCGGTGCTCACAAGGCCGATGAGTGCGCCCTTGGCTTTAAGAATTTCCGCGATGGGTTTGAGTTCTTTGCCGTCCGGCGTGTAGTTGATGGCTCCGTTGTTCACCCGCTGTCCGGCACCCCACGCGGTGGAGGCGGCGGCGGAATCGGTGACGAGCGAATTTGCCGAAGCATTATCCATCAGGCCGCGGGTTGCCGCACGGTTGTTGAAAAGATTCCACCACTCGGTGCCGCGCTGGCGGGTGCGCTGCGAATACGCTTCTGCAAGAGTGAGGACACCGGGACTCATGCCATCGGACACCATGAATACGACTCCGCGCACTTTTTTACCGGATGCGCCCACGGGCTCGGCCGTCGCCTCCGTTCTTGCGATGATGGATGCCGCCCCACCGAGGGCTGCGGTCTTCAACCAGTCGCGACGGGCGATCTTTGTTCCGATACTCATGCGCGGAAGCTAGCATTTAGCGGGCCGAGGACAAGTATGGGAATTTTTCAAAATTGAAACGATCTCGTCACTTGTGATTTGGGTTTTGTTTGCGGAGCGCATCCACCATGCCCAGCCACGAGGATCCGGCGACCAAAATGAGCAAGTAGGTGAAACACGAGGCCGCTTGCCCCTCGATGATTTCGCGGCCCGGATGCCGGGCGACATCAATGGCCATGATGATGCCCAGCACCGAGACCGCCACGCAGATCAGACTGAAGACGATGCGGCCTTTCTGCGAGGGATTGGTGAAAATCATCGAAGCGGGCAGGGTGGTAACGATCATCACCCCACCGATGACGGCGATGGGATGGATTTCCATGGCGAAACCTGCCACCAGAGCCACCAGCCCACCGAAGAAGAGCAGGCCGATGACGCCCCCTTCGATCTTCTCTGCGGGATCGAGCGACAGCCGCGCGACGGGATCTCTCAGTAAAAGGAAATTTGCAAGACCACCGGAGAGCCAGCTGCCGAATAGAAACAAATAGTAGGCGAGGGCGACGGGGATGACGAGCAGGGGATGGACGCTGGCGGCTAGAATTTTCAGGATCCTGAAGCCGATGATCATGCCGATGATGATGGCGAAGCGATTGCCTTGGCTGAAGCGCTGCATGAAGAACGCCCATTTGAGAAAAAGCCGATAGAACGCCGAGCGGGCGCGATAGGATTCTTTCAAGCCATCCCGCGCATATTCCATGTTGGGATCGATGCGTAAGGACTCTTTGAAATGGTTTTCCGCGCCTTTCACATCGCCGCGTTGCAGGGCGGCCCAGCCGGCGTTGGCGAAAGAGAAGGCGTTTTCCGGGTCGCGCGCGAGACGGCGGTTTGCTTCAATTTCAGACTCATCCAAGCGATTTTGCAAACGCAGCACGTGGGCAAGCAGATTGGAGGCCGTGGGATCATCCGCGTCCAACATCAGGGCATTGCGGGCGCATTCTTCAGCCTCTTTCCATCGACTCAAACCGATGAGGGCGAGGCATTTTGAATTCCATGCGTAGCCGGACTCCGGCTCCAGGGCGATGGCGGATTCCGCAAGAGCAAGGGCCTCCTTGGGTTTCTCCAACTGCACGAGGATCCTCGCTTGCAAGGATAGCGGAAATGAATCACCCGGCATCAGTCCGGTGGCGGTTTTGGCATCCTGGAGGGCGAGCGCCAATTGGCCTGAAACCTCCATGCGGTTGAGAGCCAGCTCGATGAAAGCATGCGCATCCTCCGGCTGGTGGGCGAGGTGGGAGAGAACGGTGGCGATGGCTTCCTCATGCCGCCCGCGTTCGCGCAGGAGCTGTGCCCGGGTGAATTCCTGGTTCATTTCTTCAGCCCGAGGTGAGTGAGGATATCGTCATAAAATCCGCTTTGATTGGCGTAGAGCGCGTGGTTTTTCGCACTCTCGAACCATTTTTTGGTGGAGGGTTTCACGTCTTTGGTGGCCTTTACCAACATTTTCCCCGTAACGGGAACCATGCTGCCCTTTTTCATCGCTTCGGTGAGAGCGGCTTCCGTGGCCTGATCGAAAACCGCCTTCAGATCCGCGCCGGAAAATCCTTCGGTGCGTTTTGCGATGTCCATGGGATCGAAGTCTGTTAGAGGCTTGCCCTTGGCGTGAATTTTCGCGATCTCCGCCCGCGCCGCCAGATCCGGGGGCGGCACGAAAATGATCCGGTCAAAACGCCCGGGCCGCAGGAAGGCCCCGTCGAGCTGCCACGGCGCGTTGGTGGCGCCGAGGATCAGGAGATCGTCGTTTTGTGCTTGGGCACCATCGAGTTCTGATAGAAATTGATTGATGAGCGTGCGCCCGGCGGATTGGCGCATATCGCGGCGGTCTGCGGCGAGCGCATCCGTTTCATCGAAAAACAGCACGGCGGGCTTGGATTTGCGGGCGAGTTCGAAAATCTTGTGCAGCTTTTGCTCGGACTCGCCGATAAACATATCAAGTATCTGATGCAGGCCGACTGATAGAAACGTCGCATCGATTTCTCCCGCCGTGGCTTGGGCCATCAAGGTTTTTCCGCAGCCGGGTGGGCCGTAAAGCAGCACTCCACCGCCCGCTTTTTTCCCATAAGCCGCGAAAAGCTGGGGGTTCTTCAAGGGGTGGATGATCTTCATCCGGATGTCCTCCTTCACTTGCTCCATGCCTCCCACGTCGGTGAATTTCAGGTCCGACTTGAGTTGGAAGTCGATGCCTAGATCGAGTGCTGCGCCGGCATCCAGGCCCTCGAAAATGTTGTCATCATCATCTTGCTCGTCACGAATCTCGCCGGTGGAGGTCATCACGCCGCGCTTGATCCCGCCTGATTTGAGAATTTCCGCGAGCAGGGCATCGTCCGCCTGGGATCGATCAAGCTCCACCGCCTTGTCGTAGAACTGCCGAGCGCGGGCGGCTTCACCTTCATCGAGCGTCAATCTCGCCCGCAGCAGCCAGGCCGCAGCAAACGCGGGGTCTCGCGAGCAGAGATCCTCCAGCCTGACGATGGCTTGGGAGGCTTCCCCGGAGAAATCCAGCAAGCGGGCGATTCCCAAGAGCGCCTCCCGATTTTGTGGATCGATGGCCACCACCCGGTCCAACAGCTCACGGGCGGCGGCGATGGCGAATTGATCCTCCTCCAGCTTGGCCACCATCAGCAGCAGCGGGACATTTCCAGGGGAAGCCGCGAGGGCGTGGTGGAGGGCGCTCAAATCCATTGCTTGATCAAAATGGGAATCAAGCGGTCGGGCAAGTCCAGATCTCGCAATCAAATTTCCCCGTTCAAAACAATCCTCACACCTCAGACTTGCGCCCGGGCCGCCGCTTCTTTAACCACTCCCCCCACATGACCCACGATCCGGACCAACATGCCTCGCTCGGCGCGATGTATTCCGACTATTTCCTCGATTACGCCAGCTACGTCATCCTCGAACGCGCGGTGCCGCATTTGTTCGATGGCCTCAAGCCCGTCCAGCGCCGGATCCTCCATGCGATGGATGAACTCGATGACGGCCGCTACAACAAAGTCGCCGGAATCGTTGGAAATACCATGAATTACCACCCCCACGGTGACCAATCCATCGGTGCTGCCATCGTCGGCCTCGGCCAAAAGGACCTGCTCATCGATACCCAGGGAAACTGGGGAAACACGCTCACCGGCGATGGTGCGGCCGCTCCCCGTTACATCGAGGCCCGCCTCACGAAATTCGCCAACGATGTCGTTTTCAACCCGAAAACCACCGATTGGCTGCCCAGCTATGATGGCCGCCGCAAGGAGCCGGACACCCTGCCGGTGAAATTCCCCCTGCTTCTTGCACAAGGGGTGGAAGGGATCGCCGTGGGGCTCGCGTGCAAGATTCTCCCTCACAATTTCAACGAACTTATCGAAGCCGCCATCGCCGTGCTGCGCGACCAGCCCTTCACCCTCCTCCCCGATTTTCCTACAGGCGGGATCATGGATGCCAGCGACTACCGCGATGGCCTGCGCGGTGGCAAAGTCCGCGTCCGCGCCCGCATCGCGACGGATAGAAAAGGCATCCTCCGCATCACGGAAATCCCCTTCGGCACCACCACCGGAGCGCTCATGGAGTCCATCGTCGCCGCGGCGGACAAGGGGAAAATCAAGATTGCCAAGATCGAGGACAACACCGCCGCCCACGCCGATATCCTCGTCTATCTGCCCGCCGGGGCCGATCCCGAGCAAACCCGGGATGCCCTCTACGCCTTCACCGATAGCGAGCTTTCCATCTCGCCCAACGCCTGCGTGATCACCGAAGGCAAGCCCGTCTTCATGGGCGTGTCCGACATCCTCCGCCGCACCACCCACAATACCCGGCGACTGCTGGAAATGGAGCTGAACATCAAGCTCAGCGAACTCGCCGAAAAATGGCATTTCAGCTCACTTGAGAAAATTTTCATCGAGAACCGCATCTATCGCGACATCGAAGAATGTGAAACCTGGGAAGCCGTCCTCAAAGCCATCGACGACGGCCTCAAGCCTTTCAAAAAACTCCTTAAACGCGAAGTCACCCAGGAGGATCTCGCCCGACTCACGGAAATCAAAATCAAGCGTATTTCCAAGTTTGATTCCTTCAAAGCAGATGAAGAAATCAGAGGTCTCGAAAAACTCATCGAAGAGACCGACAAGCACCTCCGCAACCTGACTAAATATACCATCCGCTGGTATGAGGACCTCCAGAAGAAGTATGGGAAAGACCGTGAACGCCGCACCGAGATCGCTTCGTTCGAGCGGGTGGACCGCATGCAGGTCGTCGCCGCCACCGAGATGCTCTATCTGGATGCAAAGAATGGTTTCGCAGGCTACGGCTTGAAAAAGGATGGTGAACCCATCGAAAAATGTTCTACCATTGATGATATCATCACCTTCACCCAAGACGGTAAAATGCGCGTCCTTAAAGTGGCGGATAAAGTCTTTGTCGGCCAAAAGCCCCTACGCGTCGCCATCTTCCGCAAGGAGGAAGATCTCATCTACTCGATGATCTACCGCGATGGCCGCGATGGCCCGATTCTAGCAAAACGTTTCACCGTCGGCGGCATCACCCGCGATAAAGAATACAACCTGACAAAGGGTACTCCGGGCAGCCGTGTCCTTTACTTCGCCTTTCATAAGACGAATGAAGAGAGCGCCGCCCAAATGTTATTGGTTCACCTGAAGTCCGGCCTTCGCATGAAGAACCTGATCCGTCCGCTGCACTTCGCCGAGTTCGGTATTAAAAGCCGCTCCAGCGCCGGCAATCTTGTCACCAAACACGGCATCGAGAAAATCATCCGCGCGCCGAAAGACTCTGCCCCCCAGCTAGGCGCGTGAGCTTGTGAGCTGTGGCGTGGGATTGCTTAGGTTCTGCTGGGAGTTGTATGGAACTTGTCAGCGGGAGCGGGGTTGACGGGGTTGACCTGATTGTCAACAGCGTCAATAACGTCAATAAAGTCCCGACACCCGCGCCGAGGCCAACGAACCCACGCTTAAACAAAGGCCCCGGCGAGTTTCTCCAGGCCTTCTAA
>JBBRIB010000178.1:0-6440 GCA_038221745.1 Verrucomicrobiales bacterium | reverse complement strand
TTCGGGATCCTTGAGTGTGCCGGTGATGCGGAGGGGCGCCCAGAGCAGGCCGCGCTCGCCGGAGGTGAAGACATCGGTTTCGGCACCAGGGATGGTGGCGAGGGTGCCGGGAGCAATGCCGAGGCGAAAGGTCCCATCGAGGTTTTCGCCCCGGATAGTGAGATTTCCTTCAAGGCGGACGAGGCCCTCGCTGGAGATGACCAATTCGCTTAAAATGACTTCGTCTTTCTTCCAAAGCCAGGAGGTGTGGGCTTCGTTGAGATTGAGGATGCGGAAGCGCCGGGTGTCTGCGTAGGCGGCGAGGGTATCGAGTATGGGCAGGGCGGTGAGCATGCCGTTCTCGATGGTGAGCTTGCCACGGGCGGTGGGAGTGAGGTCGGTGTTCTCGACAGTGAAGGTGGAGGTGACGTTTCCTTGGAGGCGCTTGGACCAATCCTCGCTCAGGACTTCCTCGCAGGTGATGCCTGAGGCAGTGCCTTCGAGTGTGTAGCGGCGCAATTTCATATCCCACTCGCCCGTCGCCTGAATGCGACCGCGCTCCCAGACGCCGATTGCAGAATCGGTTAGAAAAAGTTGTTTGTCTTGGAACCGGAGATTGAGGCGCTGGAGTTCCAGCTCGGGGATGATCTTGAAAGGCAGGCGAATGCTGCCGCCTTTGATTTCCGCGCGGTAAGCGTTCCTTGGGCCGGCAGGCTCGAGCTTGACGGTCATACCGCTGGCGGTGGCGGCCCCGTTTTCCAGTTGCGCATTCAAGGCCATGTGCCGAATTTCAAGCCCTTCGAGTTCGGCCTCACTGGGCAACCAAGCAGGTTTTTTGCCAGAGGATTTGGCTTGGGCGCGCGGTGAGACATCAGGGGGTTTTTCAGCGGACTTTGAGGCATTGATGGACAGTTCAAGGCGCTGTAGGCTGGAACTTCGGATCTCCCAAACACCGCGCCGGATGCCGCCCATGCCCACTTCGGTGTGGAGGCCCTCTGCTTTTAGAGCGGTGACAAAGCCCTCACCACTGGCGACAAAGGAATCTGTCTCCACCGCCAGCCCGTCCCATTTGAAGGGTGAAAACTCTCCGTTCACCTTGGTGGCCTGGCTGACCTCCGCAGAGAGGAATTTCCGGAAGGAGTCGCTGCGCAGATAAGTCATCAACGAGGTGTAAGCGAGGGCGAGGAGTAAAATGACCGCAACCCCACCTCCGATCAAGATTCTGCCAATCCAATTGGCGGAGGAACCCGGGTTGCGTTTTCTGGATCTGCGACTCATCGGCAAAAGGCTAACCGCCCTCCGGGAGATCGCAAGTCTGCGATATTTTGATCGGCAAATGGACGGGTTTCTGCTTTTTCGTCGTTTCAATCCTATGAAACGCCGTCAATTTCTCGCCACAAGTGCCTCTGCCCTTGCCGCCGCCTCGCTTTCCTCCTGCAAGAAGGACTCCGGGAAAACCCTGAGGCTTTACACCTGGGCAGACTATCTGGACCCCAAGCTCGTCACCACATTCGAGGGTCAATTCGGCTGCAAGCTGGAGATCGATACCTTTGATTCAAATGAGGCGATGTATGCCAAGCTGAAGGCCGGGGCGACCGGCTATGATGTTTACACGCCATCTTCGTACATGGTGAAGGCGATGATCCGTGAGCAAATGCTGGTTCCGCTGGATCATGGGAAATTGCCCAATCTCAAAAACGTGGATGCGGCTTATCTCAAGCTCGCGCTCGATCCGAAGATGGCACATTCCGTGCCTTATATGATGGCCGGCACCTGCCTCGCGTGGCAAGGCAGCAGGATTCCAAACGGCGAGGCATCCTATGCGATGCTGGATAGGCCGGAGCTGGCTGGGCGGATCACTTTGTTAGATGATATGCGGGAGGTGCTTGGTGCTGCTTTGCTATCCTTGGGCCTTGGGATGAACTCCGTAAAACCCGAAGATCTCGCCAAGGCACGCGATGTGGCGAGGCGCTGGAAAAAGAACATCGCGAAGTTTGATAGCGAGCAATACAAGAGCGGAATCGCCTCTGGAGAATTCTACCTCGTGCAGGGCTACCCCAGTGATTTATTGCAAGTCACCGAAGAGAATGAAGACATTGTTGTCCAGATTCCGAAAGAGGGCTCGGCGTTCTCTTGTGATGATCTGTGTATTGCCAAGGACTCCAGCCAGGTGGAACTCGCCCACTCATTGATCAACTACCTTTGCGATGCGGCAAACGCCGCGCAAAACATGCAGAAAATCATCTGCCACTCGCCTAACAGCGAGGCTTACAAGCTGCTTAGTGAAGATTTCCGCGGTAATCCAGCACTGTTTCCCGATGAAGCCGTGATGGCGAAATGTGCGCCCATTGATGATCTTGGGGATGCGCTTGCCTTATGGTCCAAGACTTGGGATGAGGTGAAGGCGCCCTGATCTGCCGGAGGCTCCGCGTCTGCGATGAGTTATAAGCAAATCCTTCGAAAGAGGACATCCAGCGGAAGCTGCATTCCGATATAAAAGTCCCCGAACTCACCATAGCGGGCGGTGACTTCATCGAAGCGCATTTCATAGACGATGGATTTGATATCAATGGTGTCTTTGGCCAACAGAGTGACTCCCCATTCGTATTCATCGAGGCCGGTGGAACCGGTGATGAGTTGGAGGATACGCCCGGAGTAGGTGCGGCCCACTTTGGCATGGCCCGCCATCAGCTTGCGGCGGGATTCATAATCAAGCGAATACCAGTTGTCCGGGCCATTGCGGCGCTTGGACATGGGGTAGAAACAGATCACCGGCCAATCCGGCAGCACCGGGTAGAGCCGATGCTTGAGGTAATTCGCCATGCGTTCATCAAATTCCTTGAGCGCGGCTTCAAACTCAGGGGTGCCCTCGGTGAGAGCCTTTTCACCGATCAACGTCTCCGCAGCATATTGCTCGCGGGTGGTGGTGTATTCCGAGCCCTCGGTCTGGGAAAGATATGAATAGACCGGGCTGAGGATTTCCGGGCCAAGCGAGAGGCTGAGCTGTTTTTCATAAGCGTTCGCCACCTGCAAATCCGGTGTCAGGAGCATGAACCCGAGATCGGCCTTGGGAGTGGCGATGGAAAATATCAGGAGATGGGTATCGGGATTGGCCCGGATTTCCTGCACCAGCTCGGTGAGGCGCGTCTTGGCCTGGCGCTTTTCCTCATCGCTGTAAAGAGACCACTGGGCGTGATCCACATGATAAAACAAATGCATGACGTGCCAACCTTCGCGTGGCACAAGTGGCGTGATTTCCTGAGTTGGCATAAAGAATAACGGGCGATCAGCGGCGATCGGTGGAAATGTTCATTTCGAAGAGTTTCTTGAACTCGCCGGCAGGGGAATTCACGGTGGAGGCCCCGCTGAGACGGACAGTCCAAGGCTTGCTTTCGCCGGTGCGATAGGCAGCATGCATGCCGGCATCATCAAATCCGGCGGTGGCTGGGATTTCAATAACCTGCCCGGAGGTGACGGCGCGGGTCTGCACATCCCCGATGAGTTCGCCATCTTGATTCTGGAACACCACCCTGAGCGCCGCGTTCCCAGCGCCGATATTCAGCTTGATTGCGGGTAAAAAGGCGGTGCCCCGGCGGAAAATGTCCGGAGTTTGACCACCGATGATCGGAGGGCGCCAATAAGTCGCCGCGTCAGTGATTTCGACCCCTTGGCCTTTGATTGGGAAATCGTTGGCCATCACCCGTTCAGACTCGGTGGGAAGTCCATAGATCGAAAACATCAAAAAGGAAGCGCCACCCAAGATCAATATGGCGAGCAACGAGATCAGACCGATTCGCTCCATTTTCGTCATCGTAAGAAGCGGCCCTAGAACTAAAGGCAGGGTTTCCTTTGGCTGGATGACCGGAGCTTGCTCGGCCAGTTGCGCTTCTTCGGGGAAAACAGCTTCAGGGACGGGCGCTTTGGGAATTTCAATCGCCACCTCTGGAGCGACAGGTTCCGGGTTCGGCGCAATCTTTGCCTTTGCCACGGTTTTTTTCACCTCGGCGATCGCGGGAATCTCAGGGAGATCTTCGAGGGCCTTATCCATTTGCTCCGGCGCATCATCCACCTCCCAATTATCCAGATCATCAAATTCCCGTCCGGCTTTGGAAGCGGCCTTGGCCCCCGTGCTTCCGGAACCCTTGCCCTTGGATTTCTTGACATTGACCTGGATTTTGTCGGATTTCGTGAGCGGTCTTAAGCCCGACCCCTCATTTTTCATGAGAAGTTTTTCCGCCTCTGTCAGCCGCGCGGCCGGGATGCTCCGATCCGGGGCAGGAGCTGGCGCCCTTGGCACGATACCATCGATGGTCTCATCCTCATCGAACGACCAGAGATCCATTTCCGTGCTGGCTTTACCAAGATTGCCCACGCCGGGCCGCTGCCGCAGTGGGGGTGGGAAATCGTCTGGAGTGGATGGAGGTTCGGGAGTCATGACGGGGAGCGAGATGCTTTTAAGGACCGGAATCGGAAATGACCAGTGCGAAAGCCAAATGGCACTTTCTGAAAAATCAAGTTGCATCATGACCCCGGCAAGGCCATCCAAGTGCATCCACACCGTTTCTGATTATGGCCGACCGCGAAGACAAAAACATCGAAAACATCCAGGGCAAGTTCTACGTGGACAGCCAATGCATCGATTGTGACCTCTGCCGGGAGACCGCGCCGAGCAATTTCACCCGCGCCGAAGACGAAGGATATTCCTATGTTTTCAAGCAACCGGAGAACGATGAAGAGACCGAACAATGCCGCGAGGCGATGGAAGGCTGCCCCGTCGAGGCCATCGGCGAAGACGGCGTGGTGTGATCATGCCCGCCCATGAAGAAGAAGCCGCCAGCCAGCAGAATCCGCGAGGAAATCCTGCGGGAGTGGTGGGGTGCGGATGAGCCGGCAGACCTGAACGCAGGCATCCACCAAGCATCGGATTTTGTTTCCGCCATCTTGCGGGCTGCGGGCGCGGAAGACGGGCTGCATGAAGATCAGGTGCGGGCGACTTGGAAGGAGCTTGCCGGCGAATTCATCGCCCGCCATACCGAACCGGTTTCGATCAAAAGCGGCCATCTCGTCCTGCGCGTAACCCAACCTGCCTTGCGCTTTCAGCTTGAACAAATGAAACCCATGTTGTTTTCCCGCATCCGCGCCCAACTCGGCGAAAATCGGATCAAATCCATAAAATTCACCCTCGGATAAAATTGGCTCTTCTCTGGAGCCGACTCCTGCGCCAAGGATTCGTTCATGTTTCTCAACTTGATATTCGATTGGTCCGGCACCCTGGTGGACGACCTCGGTCCCGTTATCGAGGCCACCAATGCGGTTTTAGGAAAGTATCAGATTGCGGCCTTGGATCGCGAAGCCTTCCGCAGAAGCTTCCGCCTACCCTACAGTGATTTTTATGCGGAGCTGCTGCCCGATATTCCCTTAGCTGAACTGGAGAGCCACTTCCGCCCCGCGTTTGATGCGGCCGTCAGCCCTGTCACCGTCCTGCCTTTTGCCCGCGAAAAACTCGAATGGTGCACGGCTATCGGCATCCGCTGCTTTGTCCTGACCTCAATGGATAGCCTCGCTTTCGAAAAACAGCTGGACGATTTTCAACTCCGCCATCACTTCGAGGCCACCTACTCGGGCATCCTCGATAAACGCGAGCTCATCCACCAAATCCTAACAAACCACACCCTTGATCCTGCCGAGACCGCTTTCGTCGGGGACATGACCCATGACGTGGAAACCGCCCGCCACGGCGGCGTTTCATCCATCGCCGTGCTCACCGGCTACAATCATGCGGAAATCCTCGCTGCCGTGCGCCCGGACCTGACGGTTCCCGATCTTGGAGTACTCCGCACTTTGTTGGACCGCCGCCGTTCCGTCACCCGCCCGATCGCCACCGTGGGTGCGCTCATCCATGATGGACTGGGGAAACTTTTAATGATCCGCACTCACAAATGGGGCGACCGCTGGGGCATCCCCGGTGGAAAAATCGAGCGGGGCGAGACGGCACTGGCTGCTCTTCAGCGTGAGATCCGCGAGGAAACCGCGCTCGAGCTGGGTGACATCCGGTTCGTTCTTGTGCAGGACTCGATTGATTCGCCCGAGTTCATGCGCCCCGAGCATTTCCTGCTTCTCAACTACATCGCACGCGCCCTTTCCAACGCCGTCTGCTTGAATGATGAGGCTGAAGAATTCCTCTGGCTTACTCCCGCAGATGCCCTTGCACTGAATCTAAATCAAGCCACTCGTATTCTTATCGCCGAGTGCATCGCGCGAAACCTCATCCCCTCCTAAACGATGCTCCCTCCGCAAGATATCATTGAGATTCGCCGCCTGCGCGTCTCCGCCCACATCGGCGTGCCTGATGAAGAGCGGGCTGAGCCACAAACTCTGCTCGTCACGGTGAAAATGACACCCAGCCAGAACTTCGATGGCCTCGCCGATGAGATTTCACGCACCATCGACTACTATGCCGT
>JBBRIB010000177.1:0-6462 GCA_038221745.1 Verrucomicrobiales bacterium | reverse complement strand
GCCTGCGGACGACGGCGAAGGCCTGCTGGGTTTTATGCTTGGGCAAGGGGCAATCGGTCTCGATGCGGATGACACCGATGCCGGGGGAGTTCACATTGTTGGGGGTGACGATGAGTTGGTAATGCCGCCCTTCAATGAGGGTTTTGAGTTCGCAGGTAAACTCGGTGGAGGAACATTTCGCATCGGTGACGCGGATGGTCTGGCCTTCGATGATTTTGATTTCAATGGTCTGCGGTTCTCCTTTGCCGCCGATGTCCCATTTCAAGGTTTTGGGTTCCACAGCGATTAAAACCGGGATATTGACGCGGAGTTTGAGGACGGTGGAGGGTTTGTCTTCGGGATCTTGATCGAGCCAGAGGGCGATGACCTTGTCCACGGAGCCGGAGAAGTTCGCCATCTCGAATTTCGCGCGGATGACGCCGGATTCGCCGGGTTCGTAGCGGAGTTTTCCGTTCGAGATCTCGACGGCCACGCAACTGCAACCGGGATCGCTTTTGATGATCTGGATGGGCTTGTCGCTTTTGTTAGAAAATTCAAAATCCGCAGTGACGCTGGCCACATCGGCAGGGGCGTTGATCTCCTGAGAGGCTTTGGGGAAATCCAGGCCCGCCGCGTGGCTGAGGCATGCCGCGATGAGCCAGAGAGAGAAAGTCTTTTGCATGGGCTTACTTAGAGCCTGCTTTTTGGTTTTGTGCAAGTGCAACGGCGACGATCAGCCTGCCGCCGCGCCACTCGGGGCCGAGGATGAAGAGGGGGCGATTGCCTTCGAGGCGGGCGTCGGTTTTGAGGATTTTTTTACGGCTGAGCCAGAGTTCGAGGTCGAGCTGCATCATTTTTGCGGTGGGCAGGCTGCGGGCTTCGAATCTGATGAGGATTTCATCCGAAGGTTTGAGCGGCTGGGCCCAGCTTTCGTAGCTGCGGAGGAGGGCCTGGGTGTCCTGGCCGAGGGCGCGGTAGTTTTTAAAGTCGAGCTGGGGCTGGCTGCGGAGGATTACCTCGGTTTTTGAGGAAACTTTGGCGGCTTTTGCGCCTGCTGCGGCTGGATCACCATTGGTGGCATAGTAAACGGTGACGCAAACCTGGCCGAGTTTCGCTTTGCCGGGATCCTCCTGCGCGGGTGCCGCGGCAAAAAGAATGAGCCAAAGCAATGGGATCCAAAAAATAACCCGGCGGGTGGATTGCATCAGTGGGTTTCCTCAATGGTGTTAGATTGAGTTCCGGCGGTGGAATCAAATTCACGCTCCTGCGGGATGTAGGTGGTGGCCGAGAAATCCATGCTATCCGGGATCGCGGCGACGCCATTGAGAACGATGACCATGGATGAGGTGTCGTCGCTTGCAAACAGTTCCGCATTCACCCCGCTCTCAGGGGTATAGACGATTTGTTGAACCGGGATGGCCTTGGGTGCTCCGGCCACATCGATTCCCGGGAATTTCTGAGATTGGGATTTCGCGCCGACCCAGAAGGTGAGAATCATCCCTGCACAAGCGGCCAATGGCATGAACCAGGATTTCCAAATAGCGGGTTGCGGCTCGATCAGGGCGGGCTTGGGCGTTTGCCCGCGGATGCCATGGGCGATGCGGCTGTTGAAAAATTCGGGGTAAGGTGGCTCTTCGGAACTTGGGATGGCGGAGGCGATGAGTTTGCGCCAGCGGCGCGTTTCCTCACGCGCGGCCATGTGCTCGGGTTGCGAGGATGCCCATGCTTCGAATGAGGCAAGATCTTCACCGGTCAATTCATCGTCCAGCCACAGGGCCAATTTTGCTTCATCTGGATTCGTATTCATCTTTTAGCAATGTTTGGAGTTTCTGACGTGCATAATAGAGGCGGCTCATCACCGTGCCGAGCGTGCTCGACATGGCTTCCGCGATTTCTTTATACGAGAGGCCCTGCACGTCTTTTAGCAGGACCACCTCGCGATGTTCTGGAGAGAGTTTGTTGAGCGCGGCTTGGATTTTGAGCCGCAGCTCGCCTTGCGCCATGGATTGATCCGGGGTTTCGCCGCCGGACGGGGTGGTGAATGAGGCGGAATCGATCCGCTCACGCTCGAAAATTTCATCATTCAGCTCGCCGACAGTCTCAATCTTGCGTTTGCGCGTCCAGTCATAGACGGCGTTATGGGCGATACGGTAGAGCCAGGTGGAAAAGCGCGCTTTCGCCTCGAAACGGGGCAGGGCATGCCACGCCTTGATGAAGACCTCTTGCGAGATGTCCCAGGCGTCGGCTTCTTGATGGATCATGTTTCGGATCATGGCGAAAATTTTTCCTCGGTGGCGGGTAACGAGCTCGTCGTAAGCTCGCATGTCGCCTTTCTGGGCGAGGGCCACCAAGCGGAAATCATCCTCAGGATCGCCCATCACGCGGGAACCGTCTGGCTCCTGCCCGATGTTGGACGCTTTTCCGCTGGGATTATTCATGGTTCAGTAAATTTTTTTCGGCAGGGGGCGACGTGGGACGCGGGGGAAGGTGATAGGTGCGGAGTAAGGGCGCAATCCTGGATTTCCAACCGTATTTCATCATGGGGTGAGTGCTACTCTCAGCCGCACGAAGCGGATGGGTTCTGTGAGAGTGGTGGCGGAGTCGGTGATTTTGACCCTGTCCCAGCGTGGATTGATTATGGTGGAGGTTTCCGTCCCGACAGCCGTCCAGTTGGTGAGATCGCTGGAAAACTCCGGGATGTAGGTCAAGCCTGCGCCGCTGGCAACGGTGCGCCGGACAAACTCGATGGTCAGGCGGTCGCTCTCGATGGAGGAGAGAGGTAGGCCACGCAAGCCTGTCCCAGCCGCCATGACCGCCCGCTCGTTGAAGGCGGGATCGAGATGAAGCGCGAATTCGATTAAATTTCCAATGCCGTCCGCATCTGGATCTGCCAAGGGATCTGAGGTGTTGGGATCGGCGATCTGAGCGGGCGAAAAATAAAGTTTGCGCCACGCGCTGAAGCTTTCGGTGGCCAAGGTATTGACCTCTGGGCCGACGTGGAGGGTGAGCCATGGCAGAGAAGCGGCGATACGCGAGCTATAGAAGCTCGATTTCACATCGAAGGGATCTGCCGGGACGGTAGTCCAATTCGTCCCATTGAACGCTTCCAGCCCATCGCGATCAAAAACAGCACCAATGAAAGAAGGGCCTGATGGAATGATGCGGAATGGCCCATCGACGGAATAGTGAATCCCTGCGAGACGCCATAGCCCATCCTGAAGAAGAAACATCCCTCCTCCCGAGTCCCCCACGGAGAGATGGCATTCATTGGATACGCCAATTTCATCGAAGTGGCAGCGAAGGTATTCCTCACCGAGGGTGTCCACAAAGATGGTGGAAACGGTGTTCCTCCCCCAGCGTTTGACACCATCGCCTGATCCCCACATCCAGCCTCGGAGTTGATTGGTGGCAGTGAGGACTTCCGTGCCACGCTGGGTGCCACGGCCGAAGACGGTGGCCAAGGCCCCGATTTCTGCCGCGCCGTTCGAGAGAGGCGCGTAGGTGGGAAACGGCTTTGAATGCTGCACTTCCCATACCCGTAGGTCCGTGTTTGGAACATCTTGAAAGCCGATGGTGATATAGAGATCTCCATGCAGATCCAACGGTGTGCCAATCGCACCACCGATGTGGCTTGCGGTGATGAAGTAAAACGGGGCGATGGGCACTCCGAGGAATGAGTGGAACTTGCCTTCAAATTGCCAGCCCGAATTGTCTCCGGGCGTGGAGCTATTGTAGGTGGGATCACCCGTGGCGTAAAACATCACTGCGGTAGTATGGCCGCAGCTTAACAAGCCGCAGCAACTCGCGTAGAAGAAGGATTTCAGACTCTGCACGAGTTGAAATTAACATGAATTCCCCTTGAATGTATCAAAAATCTTGCAACTCAAATTTTGGACAAGACCTCGCTGAAGACGGTGAGGGTATCGTCCAAATCCGCCTCGGTATGGGCAAGGGATAGGAAACCTGTCTCGTAAGGGGAGGGCGCAAGATAGATCCCTTCTTGCAAGCAGCCCCAGAAGAATTTCCTGAAAAACTCGAGGTCTTGTTTCATAACGTCCGAAACATTGACGATTTCCCGATCGGTGAAAAACAAACAGAACATCGAGCCCACGCGGTTGAAGCGATAGGGCACGCTTTTTTCCTGCATCAGTTGATGGATTCCCCTTTCAAAGTGGGCACCCAGGGAGTCCAGCCGGGCAAAGCCGGAATGGGTTTCGAGTTCACGGAGTTGGGCAAGGCCGGCTGCCATCGCCAGGGGATTTCCACTCAATGTGCCAGCCTGATAGACCGGGCCGAGGGGGGCGAGGAAATCCATCACGTCCGCCCGCCCGCCGAAGGCGCCCACGGGAAGCCCTCCGCCAATGACTTTGCCGAAGCAGCTCAAGTCGGGCGAGAGATTTTCCAACCCCTGCACGCCCGCCTTGCCGAGGCGGAAACCGGTCATCACTTCGTCAAAAATGAGCAATGCACCATATTTTTTCGTGAGGCTGGAAAGCAGTTCCAAGTAGCCGGGTTTGGGGAAAACGAGGCCGGCATTGGCGGGGTAGGATTCCACGATGATCGCGGCGATCTCTTCGCCCCGCGCGGCGAAAAGGGTTTCGAGCGCCAGTGGATCATTGTAGGGAAGGACCAGAGTTTTTTCCGCAAAGGCTTTGGGAACCCCAGCGGAATCCGGCTCACCATGGGTAAGCGCCCCAGAGCCTGCGGCGACCAACAATGAGTCGCTATGCCCGTGATAGCAGCCATCGAATTTCACAATGTAATCCCGCTGGGTGAAGCCGCGGGCAAGGCGGATGGCGGACATGGTTGCTTCCGTGCCGGAGCTGCACATGCGGACTTTCTCCACCGATGGCACCCAGTCGCAAACGGTGCGTGCCATTTCGATTTCAAACATGTTGGGAATCCCAAACGAGATGCCGCTTTTAGCAACTTCATGAATCGTGTTGGTGATGACGATAGGGGCGTGGCCTAGGATGTTAGGCCCCCATGAGCCGATGTAATCGATGTAGTGCTTGCCATCGATGTCCTCAATCCGGCTGCCATGGGCACGGCGGATTATGAAGGGATCGCCGCCCACATTGCGGAAGGCCCGCACCGGCGAGTTCACCCCGCCGGGGATGGATTGTTTGGCGATGGCGAACATTTTCTGGGAGAGCGGGCCGGGCGTGTGCATGCGGAGAGTTTGGAGCAGGAATGGCGATCCTCCAATCTTGAAGAATGAACTTTTTACCGAATAATAGTGCCTTGCTTCCCGTCTGAGAAAAATGGAGGTTTCGTTTTATGAAAAAAACCCTAAACTTGGCGCTATGAAACAGGTGGTATTCACGCTGGTGCTCGCAATGTGCGCTTCTTCGCTAAGCGCACAGATCCAGCGGCAAGAAAAGAAATCCAATCTCGATTCCGATCCCGAGGTGGTCTATTTGGAGCAGACTTTCAAGAAACCCATCATGCTCAAAGTCATCCGGGAGGCTCCTGTGTATTCCGATAAAGACGGAAATCACCGCTTGGGCACCCTCAAGGTTGATCAAATGGCGAAGTTGGAAGCTCTCTCAGAAAAAAGCTATCGAGTCCGGGGAAAAGGCACCCGCGACGGAATCTCCGGGTGGGTGGCACCTTGGGCGTTTTCTTCGACGGACCCGGATTTTGTCGCCCATCTGAAACTTCTCTACGAGCGCCAGATCCAAGTGCAAAAGCTCATCTCGGCACAAGCCGTGGCGGTCGGGATGACCTTGGATGAGGTGACACTTTCCTTGGGAAAACCCACCAAGACCAGCGTCCGTAGTACGGGCACCACCCAGACCGGGCGATGGGAGTTTATCGTGTTTAAAGATGTGAAACATTATATCACCCGGGTGGATCGGAGCACCGGCGCTACCTTTCGCCAGTTTTCCCACATCACCCGTGAGGAGACGGGCAAGACGGCGATTGAGTTTGAAAATGATTTGGTCACGGCGGTTGAGCAGAGCGAGGACAACCAAGGAGGCAACGTGAAAATCATCGTGCCGCCCTTGGTTTACCGGTGGTGAAAATATTTTTTAGATCGGGAGTTGCATTTCCCGGTGAGGGTCTTCATTCAAGGGTCCAGCTATCAATGGCTAACACATGAAACCAACTCTTCTTGTTCTCGCTGCTGGAATGGGCAGCCGTTATGGTGGCCTTAAACAAATGGACCCGATGGGGCCGAACGGGGAAACCGTTTTGGATTACTCGGTTTTTGATGCGATCCGTGCCGGTTTCGGCCGCGTGGTTTTCATCATTCGCGAGGACTTCGCAGAGGCGTTCAAAACGGGCGTGGGCGAGCGCTTCGCAGGGCGTATCCAGGTGGATTATGCATTCCAGAAGTTGGAAGACTTGCCTGAGGGATTGACCGGTCCCGCTGGCCGCACCAAGCCGTGGGGCACGGCCCATGCCGTGCGTGCGGCGCGGCATTTGGTCCACGAGCCTTTTGCGGTGATCAATGCAGATGATTTCTATGGCCAGGAC
>JBBRIB010000176.1:0-6477 GCA_038221745.1 Verrucomicrobiales bacterium | reverse complement strand
TTCCTTAAAATCGCTATCGCGGTAGGGCAGTGTCGTCCGATTGGATTTCCTCGGGTTTCCACGTTTGACTTTGATCGATGCCGTCTGGGTCGGGATTTGCGGGATTCCGGGGAGGGTTGAACCAATTGAGGTCGGGTTCGTCGTCGGGGATTCATTCCTTGACGGGCGGGAGACCCAAGACTTGAAGATGCAAGAATCAAGACGAAGACGAAGACGAAGAGGGCTTTGCGCGGATCACTGGCATCGACACTCATAGAGGTGCCGCTACAAGCGATCCATCCGCTGTGCTGCCGAGACGCGCCCAATAAGTCGCGGGTTCTGATCTTGTGTCTTGTGTCTTAGCAGCGCATGTCGCGGGCTCGGTGCCTCGTGAAAGAAAGGGGTTTCAAACCCCTTCTCGTTATTGCGCCAGTTTGGGTTCTTAATAGTGCGACAACGGAACACTGCAAATCAAAAAGGTCTCAACCACGGATTGGCGTCACGGATTATACGGATAAAGAAAGCGAAGGATTCGCATCCTAACCCTCCAAACACGCCGTTCCAAACAAGGTGAATCCGCTGGATTGTTCGATTTGAATGTCGAGCAATTGACCGGTGAGTCTCGCGGGATCGCCATCGAAGATGACGATTTTGTTGTGAGTGGTGCGGCCTGTGAGTCTTGCAGCGTTGTTTTTTGACGGGCCTTCGCAGAGGACTTGCTGGCGGCTGCCGATCTTGGTGGCGTTGCTGGCGATGGCGAGGCGATCCACGACGGCGAGCAGGCGTTGGTTGCGCTCCTCCTTCACGGATTCTTCGAGTTGGCCTTCCATCTCGGCGGCAGGAGTGTTCCGGCGCTTCGAGTAACGAAAGACGAATGCATTGTCGAATTTGAGGCGTTCCACCGTGTCGATGGTGGTTTGGAAATCCTCTCCCGTCTCGCTGGGGAAGCCGACGATGATATCGGTGGTGATGGCCAGGCCGGGGCGGGCGGCTTTCATTTTCTCGCAGATTTCCACGAATTTCTCGTTCTTATAGGGGCGGCGCATCGCTTTGAGGATGCGGTCGGACCCGCTTTGCATCGGGAAATGGATATGGGAGCAAAGTTTAGGAAGATAAGTGAAGGCGGCGATCAGATCGTCCCGATAGCCGATGGGGTGGGGCGAGGTGAAACGGATACGTTCGATGCCCGCCACTTCGTGAACGGCTTCCAACAGTTGGACAAAAGGTGATTTCCCGTCGATTTTTGGAAACTCGGTGCGTCCGTAGAGATTGACGATCTGGCCCAGGAGGGTGACTTCTTTCACGCCGTGGTCAGCGAGGCTACGGACTTCCCTTACAATATCAGCCATCGGGCGGCCGCGCTCTTTGCCACGGGTATCCGGCACGATGCAGAAGGAGCAGCGCATGTTGCAGCCCTGCATGATGGAGACGAAGGAGCTGGATTCGTGCGGCTTGGGGATGTGATCGCGAATGGTGTTTTGCGAGCCTTCTTCTTCTGCGGTATCGCAAACGCTGGTGCCGCGCAGGGAGTGAGCGGGATCGTCCATGCGGGCCTCCAACCGACGCTGGAGGATCTGGTCCACATACTCGAAAACCTTGTGATACTTCTGGGTGCCCACGACCACATCAAGGCTCGGTACGGATTTGAAAAGCTCATCCCCGCGTGATTGGGCCATGCAGCCCATGAAGCCATAGACCACATGCTTGCGGTCCCGGCCCTGATACATCATGGTGCCCATTTTCCCGAGCGCCTTCTGCTCGGCCTGATCCCTCACTGAACAAGTGTTGATGAGAACGGCATCTGCCTCGGTTTCGTCCGGAGTGACCGTGTAGCCACCTTCGGTGAACATTTTGGCGACTTGCTCGGAGTCGCGCTCGTTCATCTGGCAGCCATAGGTTTTGACGTAAACTTTGGGCACTTTTGAAGGGTGTTGGAGGTGATGGGTTGAAAGTTACGGGGCTGCATTATTCGGCAGTTCAACCCATAACCTGCAACGTCTGACAAGCCTCAAGCGAGCACAAGCCGTGGATCGGAAGTCAGTTTCTCGCTGAGTTCCGGCCATCCGCCGGGAAGCTGCATGTTGAAGCAATGAAGGTAAACGGTGAGGAGCTTGGGATCAAAGATATCGACGAGGCGATCAATGGTGGAAGCGAGGCGCTCGGAATCGAGTTTCTTCGGCAGATCCCCTACGACGGAGCCTTTGCCATCATGAGGAATGCCCATGCCATCGCAGAACATGGCGAGCAACGATTGCTGGCCGGCCATCAGGTAGGCTTGGAGCAGATGCTCGCCGATGGTTTCGCAGGCGACGAGTTTGAGGGTTTTTTGAATCCATGCGTATTGCTCGACCATCGATTTCTTCTGAATGAAGACGGGGCGCAGCTTGCGGTTGGTGGCAAGGGTGGCAACGGCGGATTTGTAAACGTTTTTATCGTTGGCGCGAAACCAATCGAGCATTTGGCTGACAAAGGCGGGATCGACTGCGGAGTAGAGTTCGTAGGATTTCACAGGGCTGAAAGATGAAGTGGCGGGAAGTCAAAGCGTTCATCGGCCCGCTGGCAAGGGTAGAGAACGGGGAAATTTCAAGGGTGCCGGAGCGCTCAGCGAGCGGGGGCTTCCGGGCTGTCGGGGATCTCGGTCGGGCTTGGAAGGGCGGGGGTTTCCGTCTCGGCAGGGATGGCGGTGAAATCTCCGGTGACGACTTCAGGGGCTTTATTCTTCTCGCTCCAGTAAATGGTGGTGAGCGTCCCAGACTTCTTTTCCTTCAAGGTGTAGCGCTTGTTCGCATCGTCTTCGGCCACCATTTCCATGGTGCCCATGCTCGCGCTCACCATCGTGGTAGCGGTGGTGCGGGTGGGGTTCTTTTGGATATCTTCAGCAAACTGTTTCACTTTTCCTCCCAGCATCACACCTGCAATGATCATGCCGATGACGATGAGCAGGGCGACTCCACCACAGCCGATACCGATTTTCGCGCCTGTGCTGAGACCTTTTTTCTGATTGGGGAATGAATGGTTTTCCATGACCCCGCGAGGCTATGAAAATGATTTCAAAATCACAAGCGGCATTTGAAGACGCATCTTGTGGCATCACACTCGATTTTTTCATCTGAATGTTTGCAAGGGCACGCGGATTGCTTTTAGACTCCCTCAATGGTAGCGAAAAAGACGTTACGGGCGGCGATCGGTTGGCTCGAGCTTGGCTTGGCGGATGAGGCACTTTACGAGCTTCAGACTTTACCGATGGAGTATCAATCCGAGCGGGAGACTCTCGAAGTGAAGCTGGCGGCGGAGATGAACCACTGCGCGTGGAACGCCGCTTCGGAGACGGCGCGGCTGCTGTGTTTAAAAGCGGCCAACGAGCCGGAGTTTTTCCTTAGGGCTGCCTACTGCCTGCATGAAACGGGAGATACGCTTGCGGCCCGCAATCAGCTGTTACAAGGGCCCAAGACGTTGTTTGAAATGCCTGTTTTCCACTACAATCTGGCCTGTTATCTCTGGACCTTGGGTGAGGCGAAGCGGGCGCGTAATCACCTCAAAAAAGCCATCACGATGGATGATTCTTTTGAAGAGGCGGCGAAGGAGGATCGCGATCTGATCGGAATCTGGGATACCGTCTAACGGTCGTTCACTCCACATTCTGGACCTGCTCGCGGATCTTTTCCAACTCGGTTTTCGCCTCCACGATGGTCTGCGCGATGGATGCGTCATTGGCCTTGGAGCCGATGGTGTTGAACTCGCGGAAAAGTTCCTGGCAGAGGAAATCCAGCGCGCGGCCTGAAGCTTCAGGCGCATCGAGGTATTCGCGGAATTTTGCGAAATGGGAATCCAGCCGGGTGAGTTCTTCACTCACATCGCAGCGATCGGCGAAGAGGGCGATCTCCTTGGCCACGCGTTCATCACCCGGATCGAGCTCAAGGCCCGCATCGCGCAGGCGCTTGCCGAGCAGATCGCGCTGGCGGCCCATGCGCCCGGGTGCCTCGCTGGCGATGCGAGCGGCGAAGGCAATGAGAGTTTCCAAGCGGGTGATGAAATCTGCTTTCAAATGCGAGCCTTCAGATTCACGCATGATGGCGAGCTGGCCGAGCGCGGCGTGGAGCGCGGGACCGATGGCAAGCCACGCGGCTTCTGTATCAATCTCGCCATTGCCAGTGGCGATGATGCCGGGTTGGCGCAGATAATCGGTAGCCGTGGGCTGGATTTCCTGGCCCACGGATTTTCCCAACTCGACGAAAGCATTGGCGAAGGCTTGGGCGAGCGCGGTATCCACCTGGATCTTGGCAGCAAGGCCGGACGAGCGTTCAAGGTTGATGGAAACCTGGATTCGGCCACGGGAAACAATGGTCAAGACGGTTTGGCGGATACGCGCTTCAAGCTCGGCAAGCTCGCGTGGTGCTTGCAGGGCCACCTCGGCTTGCTTGCGGTTCACCGAACTGATTTCCACCGACGCCTGCCATGGTTCCACCGCTGCCGTGCCACGGCCGAATCCTGTCATCGAATGCATGCCGGCAGCGTCACGGCTGCGGCGGGATTGGTCAACCGGTAAGAGAGAAGGTAAATTTCAAATTTGAGATTTCAAATTCGAGATTGCAGCCGAAGCTCTGCGCATGGCGAAGATTTTGGTGGGTCTCTCAGGTGGCGTGGATAGCGCGGTGGCGGCGGCGCTGTTGGTCGAGCAGGGTCATGAGGTGGCGGCGGGATACATGAAAAATTGGATCAATGATGAGGGAATCCCCGGCGATTGCCCTTGGGAGCAAGACATCGAGGATGCGCATGCGGTCGCCAAGACCTTGGGAATCGAGCTGCGGGTGATCGATCTGATCGACTCCTATCGCGACCGGATCGTGGAGTATCTGATCGAAGGCTATCGCTCCGGCATCACGCCCAATCCGGATGTCTGGTGCAATCGGGAGATGAAATTCGGGGTGTTTCTCGATTACGCGCTGGCCCAAGGATTTGAAAAAGTAGGCACCGGCCATTATGCCCGCCGCCACGATCTGACAGATGGCACGGCGGCCATTTTGCGCGGTGCGGATCCGAACAAGGACCAAAGTTACTTCCTCTCCCTCATGACCCAGCCTCAAGCCGCCCACGCGCTTTTCCCGACGGGCGAAATGCTCAAGCCGGAAGTGCGCGAGGTGGCCCGGCGCTTCAATCTTCCCGTTTCTGAAAAGAAAGACAGCCAGGGGATCTGTTTTCTCGGGCAGGTGAAAATGACGGATTTCCTACGCCATTATCTAGAAGACAGTCCGGGGGAAATCGTCGATCCCACAGGCAAAGTGTTGGGCGAACACCGTGGGCTGCATCTCTACACACTTGGCCAGCGCAAGGGCCATGGGGTGGCATCCCCGCGCTCTGGCATGGCCTATGTGGTCGTTGGAAAAAATCCAGCTGTAAACCAACTCATCGTCGGCTGGGATACTCCCGATTCGGAAGGACTCTACGTGCAGAAATGCGTGGTCGGTATGCTTTCCGCGCTCAACGAACCATTGGATGGCAAGCGCATGATCAATGCGCAGCCGCGCTACCGGGCCAAGGCGGAACCGGCGGTGATCGAGCCTCTGGCGGATGGCAGGCTCGCCTTGAAATTCCAGCGCCCTCAGCGTGCGGTGGCGGCAGGGCAGATTTGTGCATTCTATGATGGCGGCCGCTTGTTAGGCGGCGGCGTTTTTGAAGCGGTGGAACTGTGAGAATAGGGGAGCACACGCGCCCTCGCGGGTTGTCCCCGGCGCCCTCGCCGAGGACCGCGTGGATTCAGATTGGCAGCATGCTTCGTGGAAAAGCGGCGTCACCCTACGCGCCAGCCCATTTCCGGCGAGGGCGCCGGAAATCACAAGCGAGGGCGCTTATGCTCCACAGCGCTGTGAATTCTACTCCTCCGGCAGAGTGAGCAATTCCTCATCCTCCTCACGGTATTGCTCTAACAAAAACCCGTCATTGGCGTGCCAGCGCAGCCAGACTTCATCGCCCCAGCGGGTGGGGGTATCATCGAGTTGGAAGGTGCGGTGCTGTTGCTCGGCGCAGATGCGGTGTTCGCCACAACGCACCCAGTAGCGGGTGTGGGAGCCGTAGTAGATGATTTCCTCCACTTTTCCAGGGATGGTGTTTTCCCACTCGCCGCAGGCCGGGCGCTCGCGGCTGACGATGAGTTTTTCCGGCCGGAGGGAAAGGTGGATGCGGTCGCCTGGAGAGACGGGCTTGTCATTGTCCAAGGTCACGCTGCCCAATCTAGGAATCTCCGCGCGCGAGAAACGCTCCGTGAGTGTCTCGGTGATGCGGCCTTCGAGGAAGTTCGTATCACCGATGAAGGCGGCGACGAATGAGCTACGCGGAGTTTCATAAATTTCCGCAGGGGTGCCGATCTGTTCGATGCTGCCCTTGTTCATCACCGCGATGGTATCTGAAATGGACATGGCCTCGCCTTGATCGTGGGTGACGTAGAGGAAAGTGATGCCCACTTCATCATGGATGGCATCAAGCTCGAGGAGGAGCCGCTGG
>JBBRIB010000175.1:0-6503 GCA_038221745.1 Verrucomicrobiales bacterium | reverse complement strand
GATCAGAACGGAGAAGACGATTCCTGAGGCAAGACCCGGGTTGAAGCCCAGACCCAGAATCCCTCTTAACCCTGGATGCTTGATCCAGCTCAAGTGAGAAATGGGTAGCAAGCGGTTGGATTCAGTGAGTGCGAGGATGAGCGCGGGCACCAGTAGAATGAGCAAGATTAGCAAAAGGCCTCCCTCATCAATGGCAGAATACAAAATGACCGGAACTAAAACTATTAAAAGAAGCGACGTGATCAATCTGCGGAGGGTCGAGTGATTCTCGGCAGCGGGCGCAATCAACGAGGCTCCCAACGTGAGGGCAGACCAGCCAAGGTAAGCTAAACTGAAAATATAAATGGTTACGGCGATGACGGAATCCCGGCTATCGAGCGAGCATAGATCAATCAGATTGCTTGAACCACGGCCGTAAGTCATCGCGATCATGCTGAAGAAGAGAACGGGAGTTCCGATTAGAGGGACCAAGGCCCGGATGATGATTGATGAACTGCCTGATAGACCCACAGTGATGGCCGTGAGGGCCATGGAGGTGAAAAACAACAAGCTTAGAAAAACAATTTCACCCACGAGGTTCATTCCGCCGAAGAAGTAGCGCAGAATCAGGTAGGGGATGATGGTAACGAGAATGAGGGCGGATTGGCTGACAATGGCCACCCATTTTCCGAACACGATTCGCCATGCGCTCAGCCGGGTAAGCACCATCATATCGATGGTGTTGCTCTTAATCTCTGAAGATAGAACCGCCACCCCACGCATCGGTTGGACGATGAGGACGGCGATGGAGAAAAAGGTGAAAATCATCGCCGAGACGACATTGCCTGCTTGGTCGGAGCTGGAGGAGGCGCTCGCGGAGAGAAGCATGATGCCCAAAAGAATTTGTAGGGCAAGAAAGACGGCGATGAAGGTCTTGGCGCGGAGACCTTGGCGCAGCTCCTTCACGAGCATGGGTGAAAGCCGATCTGAAAAATCCGTGAGATGGGAGAGGGTCATTTTAAGATTGAGCGGGGTTAAGTTCGGAGGCCTGTGGCATCGGCGGCGGTTTTATGGCAGTCTGCCCGGAGTCGAGACGGCCGAGGATGTCAATGAAAGCATCTTCAAGATTACGCTCTTCACGATGGAACTCGGTGATTCGGAGACCATCCTTGATCATCCGAGCGAGGACATCGGCCGCCTTGGTGGGATCTTCGGTATCGATGCGGATGCGGCCACCGTGTTTGCGGGCTTCCAAAAACTCCACGTTCTGTTGGAGGACGCACCAATCGGTTATCGCTTCGGGTTTGCCATCCACCTGCACATCATAGAGGACTCCACCCAGTTGATCAGAACCGCGTCGAAGTGAGTCGGCATCGCCATGGTGGACGATGCGCCCGTGGTTGATAAAGAGCAGTGAATCACACATTTCACCAAGTTCGGATAGGATGTGTGAGGAAATGAAAATGGTTTTTCCCTCCTTCGCGAGGACGCGGATGAGGTGTTTGAGCTCGACGCGGGCCTTGGGATCGAGCCCGGCGGCGGGCTCATCCATGATGAGAATCTGTGGGTCGTGAAGCAAGGCACGACCAAGTCCGAGGCGCTGGGTCATGCCTTTGGAAAGTTTATTGGAAAATCGGTCTGCAAGAGGAATGAGATCGGTGAACTCCATCACCTCCTGGATTCTTTCACGGCGTTCCTTGCCTTTATAGCCGAGAGCGCGTGCATAGAAATCCAGATACTCCAACACCGTCATGTGTTCATAGTTTCCGAAATGATCCGGCATCCAGCCGATGAGCCTGCGGACTTCCGCCGGGTGATGCACCACATTGATGCCGCAGACCTCGGCTGAGCCGAGGGTGGGGTAGTCCAAGGTGGCAAGGATGCGCATGGTGGTGGTCTTGCCAGCGCCGTTTGCCCCCACGAAGCCGCAGACCGAGCCATGCGGGATCTCGAAGGTTACGCCATTGACTGCCTGCAGGTTCCCGAAATAACGATAGAGATTATTGATGCGTAGAGCGGACATGTTTTTGGGTCATTGGGTGAAAACCGGACCGGTGATCACGGTTTGGGTTTCTTTCCAGCGGATACCCGGATGGGTGGCGATTCCCGGTGCCGCATCGGTGAGGGCGATGTAGTAGCCGGGCCGGCGGTGAATACGCTCAAGGGTTTTTTGATTTCTTGTGCTATAGGTTTCCATTGTGGTTTTCAGTTCCTTTTCAATCAAGCTGTCATTCACCTCTGTGAGCTGGAAGCGCTTGCCGGTGGAGATATCATCGGCCCGGAACCATTGTTCATTTTCATCGAGGTAAAAGAGAGACTTGATAGGGAAGTCAAAGGTCGAGATCAAACTATTCGAGGCTTCTGTTTTTTCGATGCGGCCACGGGTGGAGACAATTGCGGTGAGATAGTGGCCGTGTTCGGAACGGCTTTGAAACCAATCGCCAAAGGCATTGAGTTTTCCATCGTTCGGCTGGGCGCTGAAATTGCCCTGACGATTCCCTGAATTTGAATAGCGGGACCATCGGCTCTGAGCGATGGGAACAGGGGTGAAGACTGATGCGGGGTTCAGCTCAAATCGGGATTTGGTCAGGACTCCTGTCCGGCAGAATTGTTCCTGGTGGAGATAGGCTGCGTTCTCGTCTCCATCCGGGCGCACCTCCATCAGGATGCGGCGCATGCCAGAACCGCCAAAGCCATCTTGCACAATGATGAGCACAATCAGGATCAAGCTTGCGACGAGGGAGATGATGGGAGTGGTGATGAAGAGTTTATGGCGTTGCCCTGATTTTGCAAAGACGAAGAGATTGACGGGGCCAACGATGATGGCGAAGAGAATGAGGACTGCGATGAAGAGTCCATAGCGGAAGGTCTGACTGCCGAAGTGGGCCTGAAGAGGCCAGGACGAATGGAAGTCCTCACCGAGCGATTCGGTGCGAGGTTTGTTAGGATTGCCCTCCGCGACGTTCGAGACGAGAGCGAGGGTGCTAGCTGGATCCAGTTTCAAGTCCGAGCCGATCGGCTTGATTTTGGCACTTCCGAAGCTCAGATCCTCGGGAATTCCCAAGGATTTAAAGTCTGCGGTGCTGGTATTGAAAATGATCATTTGCCCGCCGAGGCGCAGCCATGAGAGAATGGCATTTTTTGCGCCAGAAGGTGTGCCTGTCCAATCACGGTCGGTCATGATGATGCTGTCATAGCCCGAATAGGCTAACCAGCTATCAGGCAGCATCCCCGGACTGAATTTTGAGGAAAACTCCTGGCTGCCACGAGAGCCGCTTTTGGACATGGCGGCATCGAGTGCGGAGCCGTTCGGCGTGAATAATGCGTCACTCAGGAGAACGGCGGGGTCGGAGTTGCTCAAAGTGTTGGAATTGTTCTCGGAGGAACCCATGGAGCCACTCAACATCGCGCGGAGGCTTCCCTGCGAGCCATACGATTCAGTATTTGGAGCGAGGGGGACGTAGATATCGCGGGTGATGGTTTTTCCCGCAGGTGCGGTGAATGAAAACTCGGAACTGCAGCGAGTGCCATTTGAATAGTTCGTGGTGCTTTCAAAACTCAGCCGTATCGATTTTGAAATTTCGAGATTATTGGCAACTTTAACCCGCACAGGAAGAAAGCCACCCGGTGAACCTTTGGAGAATAATGCGACGACTTCGACATGGGTGTCGGTCTTGGGATCAAGAACTTCACGGAAAAGTGTTTCTTGAGCGCAGACTCTGGAAACGAGAAAAAGAAAGATTAGATAGCGAATCATAGACGAGGATGGAAGTTATGGTTTTGCACTGAGCACCCGTGGTGTGGCGGTGTCTTGAAAAGGAACTTCTTCCAGCAGAGCACCGATCACATCATTGGTGGTGTGGCCTTCCACTCTGGCGTTGTAATCCAAAACCATGCGGTGGCGTAGGACCGCGTGGGCGATGGCCTTGACATCCTCGAAACTGGCGTTCACCCGTCCCTGCATCAGGGCGCGGGCCTTGGCTCCCGATGCCAGTGCGAGCGCCGCACGCGGGCTGGCTCCGTAACGGATGTTTTTAGCGGCGGTGGATTGGCCTGAGTGAGTGGCATCCACTAGGCGGGCGATGTAGTTTGCCACCACATCGGGGAGATAAATGCGCCGGACGAGTGCCAGCAGCTCATTGAGAGTTTCCGCGCTCATCACGGGGTTCACCACAGGTTCGGTGCCGAGTTCGCGTTGGGAAACGATGCGTTGGAGCGTGGCCACATCGTTGCGGGTGACTTCCAGTTTGAAGAGAAAGCGGTCCAACTGAGCCTCGGGAAGGGGATAGGTGCCTTCCAGTTCGATGGGGTTTTGAGTGGCGAGAACAAAGAAGGGCAGGGGCAGTTCGTGGGTTTTTCCAAGCACGGTGACGCGGCGCTCCTGCATCGCCTCCAGCAGGGCGGATTGGGTTTTGGGCGAGGCGCGGTTGATTTCGTCTGCGAGGACGATGTTGGTGAAGAGCGGGCCGGGCTGGAAGACAAACTCACGGCGCCCGTCCACCTCCTGTAAGACGGGGTTTCCCGTGATATCACCCGGCAGGAGATCCGGTGTGAACTGGACGCGCTTGGTGCCCAACATCAAGAGCTTTGAAAGGCCCTTGACGAGCTCCGTTTTGCCCAAGCCGGGCAGGCCTTCCAACAGAATATGGCCGCGTGCCAAGACTCCGATGATGACGAGATCGATGAGGTCATTCTGACCAAAGAGCACTTGGTTCAACCCGCTGGAAAGGGCTTGGAGATGTTGGGCGGCGGCGGTGATTTCCGATTCGGTGGCGTTTTCCATGAGTTGCTCCTGATTTCTGCCAGAGCCTAGCAAACAAAACGCTCTTGGGAATGAAGAAGGCATGAAATTTTGATGAATCCTCAAAACCCATCTTCCTGCTGGCATTTTCCCGCAGGCTTTGCAGCATTGCGCCGCTATGGCGATTTCCCCTGACGATTACGAAAAACTCGGCCAATTTTACCTCGGTCGGGGCTACGACGGTGTTGCGAAAAAAGTGGAAGATGATCTGATCCTCTATGATTCCAAAGATCTGGTGACCCACGGTGTGGTGCTCGGGATGACCGGCTCTGGTAAAACGGGTCTTTGCCTCGCGCTGTTAGAGGAAGCGGCGATGGATAACATTCCTGCGATCATCATCGATCCCAAGGGAGACATCTCCAATCTGCTTCTCACTTTCCCTGATCTGGATGCGAAGAGTTTCCGCCCATGGATCAATGAAGATGATGCGGCGAAGAAGAGCATCAGCCCGGATGAGTTTGCGGCGAAAACGGCGGAAACCTGGAAAACCGGTCTCGCCGATTGGGGGCAGAGTCCGGAGCGTATTGCAACGCTGCGGGACAAGGTGGACATCAATATCTTCACCCCGGGCAGTAAGGCGGGGATCCCGGTTTCGATCCTGAGTTCGTTGGAAGTGCCGCCCTTCGAGATCATGGATGATGCCGAGTTGTTGGGCGAACGCATCGAAAGCACCGTCTCTTCGCTGCTCTCGCTGGTCGGGGTGAACGCGGATAGTATCCAAAGCCCTGAAGCGGTTTTGTGCTCCGCAATTTTCCAACACGCGTGGGCGGCCGGCCAAAACATCACTTTGGAAACCCTCATCCGTCACATCCAGAAGCCATCCTTCGACAAGGTGGGCGTCATCGATCTGGAATCCTTCTTGTCGGAGAAAACGCGACAGACCCTCGCACTGAAATTCAACAACCTGCTCGCTTCGCCCGGCTTCGCGACTTGGCTGGAAGGGCCACCGTTGGATATCGCGAAAATGCTGCACACGCCAACCGGCAAACCCCGCATC
This sequence comes from Verrucomicrobiales bacterium, assembly GCA_038221745.1. Classification (GTDB taxonomy): domain Bacteria; phylum Verrucomicrobiota; class Verrucomicrobiia; order Verrucomicrobiales; family Akkermansiaceae; genus Luteolibacter. The sequence goes on along the minus strand of JBBRIB010000175.1, from coordinate 726 downwards.
TCGATTTTTTCCATCGCCCATCTGGGGGACTCGGAGCGGATGTTTTTCGTGAGCCTGCTCTTGAATCAAATGCTCGGCTGGATGCGTTCGCAAAACGGCACCACTTCGTTGCGGGCCATCATGTATATGGATGAGATTTTCGGCTATCTGCCGCCGACCGCCAATCCGCCTTCGAAAAAGCCCATGATGACCATGCTCAAGCAGGGCCGCGCCTTCGGGCTGGGATGTTTGTTAGCCACCCAGAATCCGGTGGATCTCGATTACAAGGCACTCTCTAACATCGGGACATGGTTCCTCGGTCGCTTGCAGACGGAGCGGGATAAAATGCGGGTGTTGGACGGGCTTGAAGGGGCGGCTGGATCACAGAACGCGAAGTTTGACCGTGGCACGATGGAGAAGCTGATTTCCGGCCTCGGGAACCGCGTTTTCCTGATGAACAACGTGCATGAGGATGGCCCGGTGTTGTTTCATGTGCGGTGGGTGATGAGTTACCTAACAGGGCCACTCACCCGTGGCCAGATCAAGACCTTGATGGACCCGAAGCGGGCCGACTTCGGCAGCGCGCCCTCGGCGGCTGCCGCTGCTGCTGCGAACCCGATGGCCATGCCGGGAATGAGTGAAGCCGTCCCCACAAACCCCAACGCCCGCCCGGTCTTGGCTGGGGGAGTCGTGGAAATTTTTGCGCCGCTGAGCGGGCGTGCCGATGACATCACCTATCAGCCGCAC
>JBBRIB010000174.1:0-6506 GCA_038221745.1 Verrucomicrobiales bacterium | reverse complement strand
ATCCATCTGCGCCAACAGAAGAAGATGAAGTTGGGAGATGCCATCATCGCCGCCACCGCTGTGGCGTATGGAATCCCGCTGGTGACCCGGAACGAGGATGACTTCAAACACATCGCCGGGCTTGATCTGAGGAACCCGTTTGTGATCATACCATGAATCCACCCCCGACGAGAATTCCCCGCCAATGCTTATTAGTCGGGACTGGCCTTTTCGATGAATGAAAAAAATTACAAACATTGGAAATGCCTGATTCCATCACAACATGCAAATGCGGAGTAACCTACGTTGTTGGAAATCCAGAGAATGAGGTATGGCATAATCAAGTTCATGACGAATACTTGAATGGCCTCAATGTGACAGAAGTTCAATCCTTGCAGAGTATTGCGTGGAGGGGGCAATTGCGTATTGCTGTAATCAATAATTCTGTTGAGGAGCCAATCAGAAAAGCAATCGCACGAGTTGCAATAGTGGCGCACCGGTGCATGCCCAGCTACAAAGCCTGCTATTACGGGACCAACTCAGAAGAAAATCTAAGTTTGTATGCGCTCGTCGATAACACCCGTATCATTGGAATGGTGATCATGTCCTATGAAGAGCATCTTTGTTGGTATACATGGAATGCTAAAGGCGATCTTCAGCCATGCATTACAGATTTCACTTCGCATGGTGGTCCAAAAATCACACGAGTCTGGATTGCCGCTTCGTATCGAAGTCGAGGTTTGGCTCAATGGTTAGTCCGAGAGGTCGCCGCAGATTTGAGTTGCTTGGTTTCAGATATGGGTTGGGAAATGCCATTTACGGAGTCTGGCGAGAAACTGGCTAAATCGTTGTGTCCCAAGGAATTTTTAGGCTACGGGGAAATTAGTTCTCAATAAAAAATCAGATTCGTTTCGAAAATGTCCGAAGAACTTCCTGAATCTTTAACGCAAATCTGCCAAGTCAACCGGCAGAAGTCAGAGTTAACGAAACTTTCCACCAATGGATCCCCAGCATTGAAGGAAATCATCAGTCGCTCTCTCATCCATATCCAGACTAGTAAAGCGCTTTTGGTGCGCCACAAGGTCGGTGAGCACGAGTTGTGTGGGCCGGATTATCAATTGGTTTGCGTTTGGGCCGAGGAACTACGCCTGACATCAGAAGAGGTTTTGTATCGCTTAATGGATAGATCAGAGACCACGACGGTTATTACGCCGGGAGGTGGTATGATATTGACACATTCTATTGAAAATTCTGTTCTGGATGATTTTCGTGAAAACTATTATACTACTATTGTTAATGGTAGTTTCAAAAGGATGTTGGTAATTCGTAAGGATATGCCGATTACAGGAATCCCATCGATTCAGGGACTTGTGATTCAAAATATTCGACTTCATGAAGGAATTTGTTACGAAGGCAATAAAGATTTTGATCTAGATCTCAACTCTGTTCCCGATCTGGTTGAATTATACTCAAGATCCTTCCAAATCAAAAACTTTGATCTTTCAGCTGTTCCGAAACTTAAAAAACTTGAATGCTCTTGGGGGAATTTGGTTGATCTGGAATTATCAGGAGTTCCGTTTCTTGCCGAACTGGATTGCCGAGGAAACAGTTTGGCTCAATTGGATCTTTCGCCGATTCCCAACTTGTCGGTTCTTGTTTGTGATCGCAATCAACTTCTAGAACTGGATCTTTCCCCGGTTCCCAATTTATCGATTCTTGTTTGCAGTCACAATCAACTTCGAGAACTCGATCTTTCCTTTGTTCCAAACCTCACGAAATTAATTTGCGAAGATAATCCGATTGCAGAGTTGGATATCCGGTGTCTTAAACACCTCCAGTCATTAAATGGGTTTGGTTTTAAGGATTGCATCCATAGCGACAAGATACGACTGATTAAACGGAAGGACCAATGAACGATACACGAAGTTGGATTCTCATCGACACGGAAACGACTGGTTTGGCTAAACCCATCTTTGCCGTGGATCTTGCGGCCCAGAAGATGCGGGGCTGGGAACGGGACGGCGAAACATTCCGGCGTTTACTCAATCACGAATGTGCGATTCCTGCTGAAGCGACGAAGGTGCATGGCCACACTCGTGAGATTCTGGAGCGGGACGGGAGCCCGCCGGAGGAGGTTTACCGGAACTTCGGGGCGTATGCCGGAGCGCTGCCGATGGTGGCTTACAATCTGGAATACGATTGGGATCAAGTGCTGCTGCCGGAATGGAAACGGCTGGGCATTTCGCAAATCGGCGTTCCGGGTTTCTGTGCGCTTCAATTGGCGCAGCGCCTGCTCGAACCGCTGCCGGCTGGAAACTGCAAGCTCCAGACGCTGCTACAGTATTACCGCTTGCCGGAGAACTGGGCACACTCGGCGCTGGGAGACGTGCAGACGGTGATCGATCTGATGCAGCAGGTGTTGCGTCCGCTGGCGGAGAAGCGGGGACTGGACACTTGGTAGAAGATCGTTAATTTCACCAAGGATGAGTGGTTTCCTTCGAGGCTGTCTTTTGGCAAGTTCAGGGGGCGGCTTTATCAGGAAGCACGGGAGGACGCGGAATTGCAGGCGTGGTTGGAGTGGCTGGCGGAGTCCACGAATGAGCGGAGTTCGGGTATGGGTCGCTGGTATCTCGGACAACTGGAATACGGGATCGAGAAGTCCAAGGTGGATTCCATCCGCTCCAAGCTCTTCGGCGCGCTGCGGGGGTTTTATCAGGAGCGGGACTGGCCCTGCGGGCACTGGACAGCCTGCGTGCCAGCGGCGACTACCAAGTCTTCCAAGCCGCTGAGAACGACGAGTCCGTGATCGGTCAAATCGTTTCAGCACAGCGGGAGGAACTGGAGCAGGAGATAGCCGGGTTGGAAACCGAGGCCGCGCGAGTGGCGGAGGAAGCCCGAGAACTGGCGGGCGAGGTGCCGTTTTGAAAAGCAAGGTAGCGTCGCCACGCCTCAGGCTGCATGTCAAAGGGGGGAGAAAGGTGGATGCCAAGGGGATCCGAACGGGCCACACTTGGGCTGATCTTTCGCGTTCCTTTGGCGTGCGCTCCCGGCGGTAGCGCGCCACCTGTGGACAGGCCGCATGTCAAAGCGGGGAGTGAGCTTTTAATCTAAAAAAACCGTGTCGGCGGGGAATCACTCAACGAACTGAGATTATTGAGAATATCTCAGATTCCCAGACTCTGAGCGTGAGAGCGTCGTATCCATTGTAGGAGTCTGGGACGGAGCTGGGGTGAGGTCTTCATCGGCCTTTATATTCTGTCAGGGCGGTTACGAATGCTTCGAAGGCTTCAATCAGAGTAGGATCAGCTCACTTTTGTCCTTCGTCAGCTCGTCCTCGACGAAAAGCTTTTGGCCCATTTCGACTTTGGCATCCACAGCTTGCAATAAGCGCAGGGCCAGCCGGAGGGTCGCTGTTTTGGTCAGATCCTTTTTCGCAGCCAAAACCTCCAAAGCCTCCATCTCACGGATGGTGAGGTTCAAAGTCATTGTTCGCTTTCCAGAATCGTTCACATAGGAAGCTTTGCCGGTTCACCGTAATTTTCAAGTGTTTTTTAGCTAATTATTAGCTGATTTATTTGAAGGGCGGAAATGGGGTCAGCGGAAATGGTACCAGTGTGCAAATATTGATAGATTGCAGGGAGCGGATTTCGAAGAAGCTGATGCTGCGTCCGCTGGCGGGAAAGCGGGGGCTGGAACCTTGGATGAAGATCGAGAATTTTCCTAGGACGAGTGGTTTCCCTCGCGGTTGTCGTTTGGCAAGGGGGGATTTATGGTAAAAGCTTATATGCTGAGATGCTGAAAATCTGAAATGGGAAGAGAAGAGCGGGTTGGAGGAAGCGGAAGTGTGGTCGTGGTTGGCGAGGAAGATTTTTGCACAGGAGCAAACGGAGGGGGCCAAATGGAGGGATCGAAAACCTAGGCTTTGACAAAACGAGCTCCTCTCACAACGGGTAACTCGACCGGTGCGCGTGTTCGTCGGCCCAGCCGTAGATCATGCGGCGGGAGTTGGCGCCATTTGCAGTGAGGGCTTGCAACATTTCACGATTGCGTGCGAGTGCCTCGCGGAGTCCGCGTTTAATCGTCACCGGACTGGCGAGGGTGCCGTGGAAGGGGTTTCTGAATCGCTGGAGCGGACCGTACTGTGGCTCGTCCGGAAGGTGGTGTGTTTGGCGCTGCTTTGGCTTTGGTGGGTTTGCGGGTGCGTTTGGCGGCTGATGGCGTGTCTTCAAAAAGCGCCGCGGCAGCGCCCATGCGTTCGCGCACGGCGCGCTCGAATTCCTCGGGAGCGCCGCTCGGGTCGAGATCGCTGAGATCCAACTCAATCCCGGCAGCACGCGCGGAATGCTCGATCATCGTGCGAGGAGATCCAATTCCTCAATCTCACGCCACACCCACGGACTCCCCGACCGCTAAATTGTCGCGGGACCAGAGGTGAAGGAAGTTTTCAATCTCGGTCTTGAGAATCTGGCACGGCTTCGTCCACTTATCGGTGCCGCGGAGGATGAGCGAGCTTTCGCGCAGGCCTGTGAAATGGATTTTTTCCGCACCCGCCGCGCGCAGACCGGTGAGCTCCGAGCGCAGGGTTTCAAAAAACGCGAGTTCGAATCCATTTCCCGCTTCCATCGCCGTGTGCACGAGTGAAACCGTCACCGGCGGGGCGAGCGGTACGAGCTTCGCCGCGATGTGCGCACAGCCGATTTTTTCCAACATGCCTTTGATCCGCTCGAACAGATCCTCGAGCAGCAATAACTTCAACGAGCACTTGGTTTCCAGATATTGAACCACGCCGCTGCGGATGTCTGCCACGAAGGGGAAGTCCTCCACCTCCGCTGCTGTGGCAGCCCGCTGCAAGGCGACGTCCAGCCATGCGGTATCGTAATCGATGACTTGGTAGCGTCCGATTTGCAGCGCGGGGCGATTGCCGATGAGGGAGATCACAGATTGGTTTTTAAGGAGGGGAAAATCAGGTGGGTGAGGGTTGGGGGAAGATCAGGTTGGAAAATGGTTAGTCCTTGAACAAGCGCCGCTGGAAAGGATCCCTCGCCGCACGCCGGGAGAGCGATTGAATCTCGGCGATGAATTCGTTGACGTCCTCGAACTGGCGGTAAACCGAAACATAGCGGACGTAGGCCACCGGATCGATTTGATGAAGCTTGTCCATCACCTTGCCGCCGATGATCGCGGAGGGCACCTCGCTGACATGATCCTTGTGTAGATCCGTCAGGATTTCCTCCACCGCACGGTCCAGGCGGTCCATCGGCACCGGGCGTTTTTCGCAGGCTTTGATCAGGCCGCTCATGAGCTTCTCGCGGTTGAGTGATTCGCGCGCGCCGTCCCGCTTGATCACCCGCAGCTCGGTGCGCTCGATCTGCTCGTAGGTGGTGTAGCGATAGGTGCAGTTCACACACTCGCGCCTGCGCCGAATCGTGGTGCCATCCTTGGATGACCGCGAGTCGAGCACTTTGTCTTTGAGGGAACCGCATTGGACGCAACGCATGGAAGTGAAATGGAAGTAACGAGGGAGAGGCTAGCCATACATCTGGTAGCGTCAATCCGAAAACTATGGTATATTTAGTAGTTGGCCACGAAACATCGGGATGCCCGAAGCATTCGTTTTTAAAATTTCATCACCGCCCTGATCGGCGCTTGATCACACCGCGCAGGCGGATGTCATTTTCCAGTTGGAGGAACTCCACTTCCTCCACGGCCATGGTCTCCTCCAAGCCAAGGCCAGCGAGCGCAGGAGTCGGCCCGCCGCAGAGCATGGGGGCGTAGTAGATCACCACTTCATCGATCAGCCCTTGCTCTAGCAGGGCAGCGGAAAAGACTCCTCCGGCCTCGATCATCGCGGTGAGCACGCCGTGCTCGCTGGCAAGGCGCGCAAGCATTTCTGCTAGATCGCGGCGCGGGCGGATCAAGGTCCGTTCTTTCCATTCATCAATGAAAAGCGGGGCATCCATTGGTAAGGAATCTGGGAAATCCGTAACGACGACCCGCCATGGCTGAGGTCGCCCCTCTAACAATAATGGTTCACGGATGGTCAATGCCGGCCTATCCCGTCGCACCGTTTCGCCACTGGTGATGATCGCGTCCACGCTCGCGCGCAGCTTCTGTACATCTGCTCTTGCAGGCGGCCCGGTGAGCCAATGGCTCTCGCCGGGTGGACGGGTGATGCGGCCATCCAAGCTCATCGCACATTTCCAGATGACCCATGGCATCCCTCGCTCGCGCACTTTGAAAAACGGACGTAAAATTTTCACAGCCTCTTCTTTAAGAACACCGCTCACCACTTCTATCCCGGCATTTTCCAACAACGCGTCCGCTCTTCCGGCATGATCCGGGTTTCGATCCACACATGCATAGACCACCCGGGCGATCCCCGCATCGATGATGCCTTGAGTGCAAGGAGGCGTGCGGCCATGAGTCGAGCAAGGTTCCAGAGTGATGTAAATCGTGGCCCCTTTCACTGCCTCCGCACCCTGATGATGGAGGGCGGCTGCCAGCGCTTCTCTTTCGGCATGTGGCAG
>JBBRIB010000173.1:0-6516 GCA_038221745.1 Verrucomicrobiales bacterium | reverse complement strand
CAAAGCCACCGTTTTCCGGCTTCTCCAGCGCCTCAGTGAGCATGGTCTTGTCCGCCGCCTGGGCCTGCACGAGCGCGCCGCTTACTTCACTCTCTTGCTGCCAAATCGCCATAGCGACTACCTCATCTGCACTGCCTGTGGCAGCATCGAGCCGATCAAGGCACCCTGCCCTGTCCACCAACTCGAAGATGAAAGCCGGGAAAAAACCGGCTTTAAAAATCTCTATCACGAATTGGAATTCTTCGGTGTTTGTCCCAAATGTGCGTGATGCCGAAGGGTTTCACCCGAATGCGCTGCCCGGCGCACAAACTGCTCCTTTTAAAGCATGCTTACCCACTCAAACGGAGTTCTCCCTCTCTCAGGCAAAGCGCTCACCGAGCGAGTCAATATCCGCACCCTGCCGAAGGTCCTCCTGCACGAGCATCTTGATGGTGGGTTGCGCCCTGCCACGGTCGTCGAACTCGCCGTGGAAACGGGCTATGCGGGCCTCCCCACTGCGGACCCCATCGAACTCGCCGCCTGGTTCCACCGCGGTGCGCAACGCGGAAATCTAACGGAATACCTGGAGGGCTTTGCCCACACCATCGGCGTGATGCAGACGGCGGATGGATTGGAGCGCATCGGCTTCGAGTTCATAGAAGATATGTATCAAGACGGAGTGGTCTATGCCGAGGCGCGCTTCGCCCCGGTGTACCACACCCAGCAAGGCCTCACTCAGGATGAAGTGGTGGCAGCGGTGGTCCGCGGGCTTGAGCGTGGCGAGCGCACTTACGGTGTGGCTTGGGGATTGATCATTTGTGCCATGCGCCACATGGAAGAATCGTTGGAAGCTGCGGAACTCGCCATCCGCCATCGCGAGAGCGGGGTGGTAGGCTTCGATCTCGCAGGCGGCGAAGATGGATTTCCCGCCAAAAAGCACCTCGGGGCCTTCCATGCCATCCGGCGTGCGAACTTCAATATTACCATTCACGCCGGCGAAGCCTATGGGCCGGAATCCATCTGGCAGGCGCTCCAATATTGTGGTGCTCACCGCCTCGGTCACGCCACCCGCCTGCGCGAGGATATCGAAACGCTGGGCGATGGCAGCCTCAAGCTCGGCTCCCTCGCCCAATCCATCCTCAACCATCGCATTCCGTTGGAAATGTGCCTGTTGAGCAACCTCCACACCGGAGCTTGCGCGAGGCTGGAGGAGCACCCATTTCCCGTGTTTTTCCGCCGTGGCTTCCGGGTTTGTCTCAACACCGATGATCGATTGATGAGCCATACTTCGATGACGCAGGAAACCACCCTCGCCACCGAGCTGTTTGACCTTACCCTCAATGAGCTGGAGAAACTCTCACTCAACGCGATGAAGAGCGCCTTCATCGGTTTTGATCAACGCCTTGGCATCATTTTCAATTCCATCAAGCCGGGCTTCGCCGCTGCTCGCGCTGGCCTCGCCTGAACCCGTCCCATGCCACTTGTCCATCAAGCCCGCTTCACCGCGATCGACTTCGAATCCGCCGGCGCCGCACCTGGTAAGACCGATAGCGCAATCCAAATCGGCATCGCCACCTGGTGCCTGAACGAAGGCCACCGCGAGGCATTCGTCTCTTATCTTTTTACCGATCAACCCATTCAGTGGTCCGCTCGGAAAATCCACGGCATCGGCCCGGAAGATCTTCACGCCGCCCCTACCCTGCTCTCGCTCTGGCCGGAGGTGAAAAAGCGGCTTCAAGGGTCCATCGTCGTCGCCCATGGGAAAGGCACCGAAAAGCGCTTTCTACGCGCCTTTCCCGGCCATGGCTTCGGCCCGTGGATCGACACCCTGCTGCTCGCCCGTGCGGCGTGGCCCTATCTGGCAGATCATTCGTTGGGTGCGCTTTGTCGCCACCACGGCCTTACTTCAGGGATCGAGCAACTCATCCCTGAAAAATCATGGCATGATGCGCTCTTCGATTCCGTCGCCTCGCTCGTCCTTCTTGCCCATCTCGTTGATTCCCTCCAGCTCGCGCAAACTCCGCTCGAATCACTGCTTCACCCGGACACCTCCATTTGGCATCAATCAAAACGCACATGAAACCCACCAAGCCCATGGAGCGATTTTCACAACTCACCTTCGCATTTCTGTTAGGCGGTGGCCTTGTCTTGTTGGGAATGCGCTTGAAGCCACCGTCACGCGCCGCGGGACCTGCGCCCACCGGCGATGCGGAATTGGTCCATTCCCTTCTTGGAGAAAATTTATCCAAGCGCACCTTCCCTTTCGCCACCATCGCCACCGCTTGTTCGGGGAAACCCGTGATTTCGTTAGATCCGCAAAACCCTGCTCACCTGCGCGTCACCGCCGCCATTGATCAGGCACTCGCGGCCACCCTTGCGGAGTTGAATCTACCCGGCTCGCCCGTCCGCAGCCTGCGCCGCATCAACGAAGCCTCACGCTTTTTCGAAGATGGCATTCACACCCGCATCAATGCCATGCCCGGCTTCACTTGCGAGAGTCCCCCCACCCGCACCGGCGAGCACCAACGCTCCGGCTACCCTGATCTCAAAATCACCGATAAGGAATCCAACACCATTTTCTATCTCGATCCCAAACTCGTCGAGCAAGGCTCCGCAGGAAGCACCTTCCGCACCTTTTACTTCGAGCCTAAAAACGGGACCCTAAAAATCACCGATGCCGCCATCCACCTCCTCGTCGGCATCGAGCATGATGGCAAAGACCGGCTGTGGAATTTCACCGGCTGGCGCCTCATCGATCTCTCCACCCTCCGCGTCCGCCTCAAGGCAGAGTTCCAGGCCTCCAACGCGGATCTCTATCAAAAATCCGTGCTTTCCCTCCCGCCAGCAGAACCCTAAACTCCGCCCCTCCATGCCTCCACCACCCAGACGCACCAGTGGCTCCGTCGCCATGGACGATTACCTCGAACAGATCCTCCATCTGATCGAGGCCAAGGGCTATGCCCGCGCGGTGGATGTCTCCAAAAAACTCGGTATTTCCCAAGCCAGCGTGACCAACATGCTCCAGCGGCTGGATGCCGAAGGCCTCGTCAAACACGAGCGCTACCGCGGCACCATCCTCACCGAGGAAGGCCAACGCATCGCCCGCGCCATCATTGAGCGCCACGAGACACTCACCCGTTTCCTCCGCCTCTTCGGCATTGATGAGGAAACCATCTACCGCGATGTGGAAGGCATGGAACACCATGTTTCCCGCCCCACCTTGAATGTCATCCGCGCGGTGGCAGATGCCCTTGAGGCGGACCAGAATCTGCTGGAACGCATTCGTGGCGTGATTCGTTAAACCGACTCTAATCGAGGGGCACACAACAGTAGGGTTTCACCCCATGTCACGGTTCGGTGGTTTTCCATAAGTTGCAGTTCTCGTAAAAGGAATTCCACACTTATGAAATCAAAAAATACGCTCAGTGATAGACCGACGATGTACAAAACGGAGAACAACATCCCTGAGCCGAGCCGCATCGAGCTAAATGCATTGATGAACCTCAGGCTCGCATCCGCTTTGGACCTGCAGTCACAGCTGAAACAGGCACACTGGAATGTGAAGGGTCCTAACTTCATCGGGCTTCACGAGCTCTTCGATACAATCAATGAGGCGGTGGAAAGCTACGTGGACATGATCGCCGAGCGCATTGTGCAGCTTGGGGGCGTGGCGGAAGGCACGATCCGAGTGTCCGCCTCACGGTCGAGGCTCAATGAGTATCCGCAGGATCTCGCAGGAGGACCGGCTAATGTGGGAGCGGTTTCCACCGCACTTGGGGTATTCGGCGCCGAAGCCCGTGGGACGATCAGTCAGGCTGAGGAACTCGAAGATGCCGGAACAGCGGACCTATTTACCGAGATTTCCCGCGGCATCGACAAATGGCTCTGGTTTGTAGAAGCACACGCCCAGAACGCGAAGTAAACCTATCTCTTTTTCAAAAATATGAACACACAAATGTATCAGGAACACGCGGTGACCCTCCATGGGAACGGCGGCTGCACCGTGACCCGGAGAATGCTCCGGGTGCGTGCTGTGGAACTGGCGGAGATCGACGGTCGCCCGCCGCATGAGGCCTCGAAAACCGACTGGGAACAGGCGAAACGCGATCTTTCCGGTGGCATGAAGAGACATGCTAACAGGCCGACTGCAATCGCGGTATGATCAGACAGGTCATACCACCGGGGCCGAGGGTAAGCGGGTCGCGGTGATTGCAGTGCGGTTGATCAAACAGCGGAGTGAATTATGAAAGAGCAACCAATAGACCCGGGAGTGACCATCGGGCATGTCCATCTGAAGGTCGCCGATCTTGATCGTGCGCTTGACTTCTATTGTGGCGTGCTCGGGTTTGAGTTGATGGAAAGTTTTGGCAGCAGCGCAGCGTTCATCTCTGCGGGTGGCTATCATCATCACATCGGACTTAATACATGGGAAAGTCCGGGTGGCCCACCCCCGTCTCCGGGCTGTACGGGGCTCTACCACCTCGCGATTCTCTATCCGCATCGCGCTGCCCTTGCAGATGCGTTGCGCAGATTACAAAATGCAGCGTATCCCTTGGAGGGCGCTGGTGATCACGGCGTGAGCCAGGCCCTCTACCTGCGCGATCCCGATCAAAATGGAGTTGAGCTATACTGGGACCGGCCTCGCTCCGAGTGGCCTCACAAGCCGGATGGGGCCTTGACCATGTTTACCAGGCCGCTCGATCTTGAATCATTGCTGCGCGAAATCACCGTGGAAACCCGATGATGATCATTGGTGGGCCGGACCGCTCTTTTGAGCGCAATAGTCAACCATGGAAAGCAAGCCCTCTATCGCAATCGCCAATCAAACGCACTATCCAATTGGGTAGGGATTAACCCCATGGATCATGGAGCTTCCGTGCCACACTTTCACCTGGATCAACAAAACAAAACAACTGACTTATGCATATTGAGACAAAATCAACTTCCGACCGTGCTGCGGGTGCCATTTTGGGAGCTTTCATCGGCGATGCCCTCGGCTTGGGTCCTCACTGGTACTATGATCTCGACGAATTGCGGCGTGATTTCGGGCCGTGGATCGACGACTACACCACACCCAAACCAGACCATCGCTACCATGCCGGCATGCAAGCAGGCGACCTTTCGCAGAGTGGATTGATCATGTTGGAACTTCTGCGCTCGCTCGCCGGGTGCGTTGGATACGAAGCCGATGATTTCACACGGAGGCTGGATGACGAGATTTTAGCGAAGTTCGACGGTAATCCATTTCACGGACCCGGCGGATACACCAATCACTCGATCCGCCAGACCTGGCAGGCCCGGTCAGATGGTAGGAAATGGGGCGAAGCTGGAGGCAATGCGGATACCTCGGAAGCTGCCGAACGCGTCAGTCTTCTCGCTGCCTTCTTTGCTGCGGACCCTTGTATCGCCGCTCGCAGTGCCTATGAGAACGCCAAGCTCACCCAGACGGATCCACTGGTGCTTCAGCACAGCGTAGCCTTCGCCAGCGTGCTTGCGGCTATCATCCGCGGTGAGACTTTCGATAGCACCCTTTCTGAAAAACTGATGAAGCTGGTGGAGTCCGGCGAGATTCCCTTCACCGCGCCCAGCTCTATCGCAGCGAGCAAGCGCACGCCGGGCGCTGACCCGTTTGGTTTCGCTTCCCCAGATGCGTTGTTGTTACCCTCGTGGGTCGCGCAGGCCGCTCACGATCCCGGAACCCGGTTCGAGCCAGCTTGGAAAGTCTCGCTGGTTTATGGAATGTCTTGCGCGGTTACTTTTGTTTTGCCTTGCGCATATTATCTCGCGGCGCGTTTCCATGATGACTTCGAAAGTGCCGTGCTCCAAGCGATCAATGGTGGCGGCCAAAACATGTCGCGGGCCTGCCTCACAGGGGCGCTCGTTGGGGCGCAGGTTGGGCTGTCCGGCATACCCCCACGTTTCATACAAGGGTTGGCAGACGGCGAGGAAATCCTAGCACTCGCAACGCAGATCAGCCAAGCCAGAGAACTCGTCCACATGTGAATGGCTCAGCGATCGCACGCGAGGAACCCAAATGAACTCCATTCACCCAACTGGCGCACCCGGCGCGGAACCTCGCTGGACTCACAGCGCGAAGGATGGCATCGGCACCGCCTATCACACAGGCTGCCGGCTGTGGTTCACGCTCTCGCATGGCATCGTGAACGAAATCTACTGCCCAACGGTGGACACGCCGAACACCCGCGATTTCCAGTTTCTCATCAGCGATGGCGAGAGCTTCGTGCATGAGGAGAAGCGCGATTTGCTGCACAAAATCGAGCTACCGGAACGTGGTTGTCTGTTTTACCGACTGACAAATTCCGAGCCGGGAGGGCGCTACCGCATCATCAAGCACCTCCTCGCCGGGCCCTATCACTCCGGCCTGCTCGTCCACACGCGCGTGGAAATTGCGGATGAATCGTTGCGGGGAAAGCTGCGCCTTTACGCGCTGCTGGCACCGCATCTCGGCGGTCACGGCGCGGACAACTGCGGCTACTCGTGTGACACCGGCGAGCGCACCCTGCTACGGGCCGAGCG
>JBBRIB010000172.1:0-6594 GCA_038221745.1 Verrucomicrobiales bacterium | reverse complement strand
GGTGAATGGAGAGTGCCGAATGATCAGTCAGCCCAGGCTGCGATGAAATGCATCCTTCGCCTACGTTTCATCCTGGGTGCGACGAATGCTTCTCCCACCCGGATGCCTTCAATCTCATCTTTGAAATTCGAGTAAAACGAAAATCTCAGGTCGATAAGAATCCGTGAACCTTTGCTTTCGGCATCGCTTTCACCTGCCGGAAAAACTCCGTCTCCGTTATTTGTGTCGGCCATTCCAGACGAATGTGGATGCGGTGGCCGGTGCGTTCTGGCAGCGCTTCCGCGCCGATCGCCTTCAACTCGATCAGGTAATTCAGGTCGCGGATCAGCGCCTTCCAAGGATCCTTCACCTTGTAAAAGGAAACCGTCCGCTTGGTGAGTTCCGTAAGTGTGATTTCCTCAACGTCGAGCAACAGATTGAGCACATGGACCTGCCGCTCGGAAATCGCGCGTTTCCGCTGGGTCTGAAGCCGGCCAAAAAGCTCCGTTGGTAAGGAATTCCAGTCAGAGCCATCATCGCCGACTTGGCTCCGATCAGCTCATCCATGATCGACAAGCGGTCATAGGCAATCCAGTCGCACGGCACTTCGTAGCGAATCATATTGAAACTGAAAAACCATTTCATTTCCAAGTCAACGCCCCATTTAAAATATTGTAACCCATTGTTTATAAACGAATTATATTTCAAATTAGAAGTCTTGCGACGCTGTTAAAATCCATTTCATATTCGGTTCATAATCTTTGCGCGCCTGTCCGTTTCCCGCCCTCGCCGAGGATGGCGCGGACCGTCCTTGGGCGAGTCATGGTCGATGACTTCGTGTTCGAATGCCTGCTCGAAAAAAATTCCTCTGCGTCCCTTTGCGACCTCTGCGGCTTTGCGGTAGATACCAAGTTTCCGCTATCGAGGATTGCTCACCATTTCCAATTCAATGATTGAAGATAAACTCTTTGGAATTGAGCAAGGCCCAGAAGATGTCTTCGAGGGTTTCGCGGATTTGGGCAGGTTCCTTTTGTTCGGCGAGGGCGGCTTGGAGCTTTTCCTTTTCCATGTCCGTCGGGGCGCGGGAGAGGGTTGTTAGATAGAGGAGATCGATGATCTCTGCGGGGGATTTTTTTTCCTTGAGCAGGGTTTCGACCCGCTTGCCCTGGCGGATGCGTTGCTGGGTGGTATCGCCATTCAACAGGTGCAGGGCTTGGGAAAGATTGGGCTCCATTTTCACCTCGCAGGAACAGACGGTGTTGCGGGTGGCGCGACCGAAGGTGGTAAGAAAGTAGTTCGAGGTATTTCCATCGGCGATCTGGACGGCACGGGCGCCGAGGGGCAGGCCTTTGAATTTGTTGGGCGTGGCGGTGACCTGGGAGATCGAGTCGAGAAGAACCTCGGCGCGGATGCGGCGGATCATGGCATGGGAGAAATTCCGGTTATCGGTGAGGTTGGTCTCGTTGGTGCGGGTGGAGAGTTGATAGGTGCGTGAGGTGCAGATATCACGAACGAGCTTTTTGAAATCATAGTTATAGGAAACAAACTTTTTCGCGAGTTCATCTAACAATTCAGGATTGGAGGGAGGATTTGAGACGCGCACGTCATCGGCGGGATCGACGATGCCGATGCCGTTGAAGTGCGCCCAGACGATGTTGACGACGTTTTTGGCAAACCATGGGTTCTCCGGCGAGGCGAGCCAATCCGCGACGGCGACGCGGCGCGATTGATGGGTGAGATCCGGGCTGGGACCACCGAGGAACTTGGGGGTCATGTTCACTTTGGAGACGGGGTTTTGGATTTCTCCGCCTTCGTCGTAAACGATCCGTTCGCGCGGATCTTCGGCAGGCTTGCGTTTCACTTGGGCGAAGAAGGCGGCGAAACTGTAGTAATCGTCCATCGTCCAGCGGTCAAACGGATGGTTGTGGCATTGGGCGCACTGGATGCGGGTGCCCATGAAGACCTGGGCGACGTTTTCCGTGAGTTTGAGGGTGTCTTGCTCGATTTGGAAGAAATTGGTGGCCGGGCTGGAGAAGGTACCGCCTTCGGCAGAGAGCAATTGCTGGACGAGTTGATTGAATGGCAGATTGCCGGCGATACGTTCGCGCAGCCATTGGTAGTAGTTCAGGGCGGCTTTGTAGGAGACTTGCTTGCCATCCGCATTGAAGGTGCGGATCTGCATGAGCTCGGCCCATTTCATCACCCACATTTCGGTGAATTCCTTGCGGCCTAATAAATCATCAATCAGCGCGGTGCGTTTTTCCGGTCGGCTATCGGTGAGGAATTTTTCCCGCTCGGCAGGTGTGGGCGGGAGGCCGACGATGTCGAGGAAGACGCGGCGCAGGAATGATTCATCATCCGCAAGATCCGAGGGGATGATGCGGAGTTTATCGAGTTTTGCGAGCACATGGGTATCGACGTAATTGAATGGCGCGATCTCGGGGCGGGTGTAAGTGAGATCGGCGGGAACGACGATGGCTTGCGAGCCTTCCGTGAAGGTGTGGAAGCGGGCTAACAGAAATGCCTCTCCACGGTTTTTGGAGGCGGCGATGCCTTCGCGGGGTTTGATCGAAACCGAGTTATCGTTCGATGATGAAAAGGTGGAAAGCGTGGTGACATCGCGGTCGGTGCCATCGCTGTAGGTGGCGCGAACAGTGAATGGAATGCGGACATCGGGGCCGGTGAGGAGGAGTTGTTTGGGCTGGATCTCGATTTGCTCGGGATGCGGGATTTCCCCGACATTATAAACGGCACCGTTTTGGATCCACCCGACGAGAGTTTTGTAAAACGGGCTGTCTTTTGGGATCAATTTCCCGCCCGTATGGGGAACCGTGCCGGTGGCCTTGGTGATGAGGAGTGACTCTTCGGGCAACGCAAGATTGATGCGGCGGCCAGCCATTTCCTGAGTCAGGCGAAAGTGATCACCCTTGGGATCGAACCCATAGAGGGACAGGTGAAATCCATCCTGCCCGCGGGCCGAGCCATGGCAGGAACCGGTGTTGCAGCCTGCGGCGGTGAGAACGGGCATGACATCGAGCTGGAAGGAAACGGGACGGGGGCTTGCGGCATCTTTCACCCTCACGGGCACTTGCTTCTTCAAGCCACGGTATTCGATCAGGAGCTGGGTGCTGCCATCCATTTTCGGCAGCAGCGAGGTTCCGGTGAGGGTGGCGAGCGATGGATCTGCCAGAGTGAGCATCGCCTGCTGCGTGACATCATGGGTGGAGGCGTCTTTGAAACGGGCGATGACGATGATGCGATGGAAATCCGCAGCACTCTCGAGGCTGACTTCTTTTGGATAGGCCTCGATGGAAACGATTTGAGGATCCGGCGGGGCATCCCAGCGAGGGAGAGCGGTTTTTGCCTTTGGGGTAAGGATCACGCCCTCCGGCCAAGTGGCACCGCCCGCAAGCCATGAGCGCAGGGCCGTGATCTCATCAGGAGTAAGAGGCGGGCCATGCTTCTTGGGCGGCATGTGTTCTTCGTCTTCAGGGGCGAGCAGCACCCTTTGGAGAAGCAGCGATGATTCGGCATCGCTTGGGATCATCGCCGTACCTGAGTCACCGCCTTTGAGCATATTTTCGCGGGTTTCCATCACGAGACCGCCTTTCGCCTTTTCCTGGGTGTGACATTCCACGCAGCGGATTTCCAAAACCTCGCGCGCGGTGTCAAAGGGCGTGGGCTTCTGATAGGCCATGCCAAACGAAGGCAGACCTAGCAGCAAAAGCCAAAGGAGACGCATTTGAGACCTACGTGGCATAATCCAATTTCATTTCAAAGCATTTATCCGGCGTTCTCGCGGCAGCTTTGGGCGATAGTTTGGATAAATTAACAAATTTTTGCATTTTCCTCGCACTGGTGCATTGACAACGCGCTTGCGGCTCCTAGAGTTCGCGCCCCGAGCCGCATATTGGACTCGGACAACGAACATTTATTGAGGCCCAGCCATGAGCAAACGTACATATCAGCCATCCAAGCGCACGCGGAAAAACCAATTCGGCTTCCGGGCTCGCATGGCCACCAAATCCGGTCGCGACATTATTCGCCGCCGCCGTCAAAAGGGTCGTAAACGCCTCGTTCCAAAGGGTGTTGAGATTCAATACAGCCGTCACACGACGCAGCACAACTGATCCCCTGCCCTGCCTGGGGTGCGCTGGGTGGTAATCCGACTTCCCGCCATGCGTCTTCCGAGGAAATGCAGTATCACAAACCGCGCGGATTTCGCGCGGGTGAAATCCACCGGTCAGTCAAAAGCTGGCCGGTTTATCATTTTGAGCACTTTGGCAGATCCCAACTTGGAATCCCTTCGGACGGGATTCATCACCACGCGCCGCAGCGGCAAGGCCCATGACCGGGTGCTCCTGCGGAGGCGTTTCCGTTCCCTCGTCCAAGCGCATGGGCCTGCATTTACAGAAATCAAACGCTACCTGGTGACGATCGCCCGCCCGGGTGCGAGCCAAGCAACCTTCGCCGAACTCGAGGCAGACTGGCTGCGGCAGGCCCGCAGGCTCGGTTTGATTCCACGCCCCGGAAATCCCCCGTGATTGCTCGATTCTTCACTTTTGTGATTCGCATGATCATCCGTTTTTACCAGCGGATCCTCAATCCCATGCTCAAAGTCTGCGGCGGTCCGGGCATGGGTTGCCGCTTTAGCCCCAGTTGCTCGCATTATTTTCTGGAAGCTGTGGAGGCTCACGGCCCCGCTCGTGGTTCCTGGCTGGGAATTTGTCGGATTTTTCGCTGTCAACCTTGGGGGGGCAGCGGCTATGACCCCGTTCCGTCAGCCGGGAACTCCCGCACTAATGAAGATTCTCCCGCCTGCCGCTGCGGTTCTACTCACCTCTAGACTTTTTATTTTTCCAATTCACCTCTTCCATGTACGATCGTAAAACTTGGGTTGTTCTCTCCATCTGCGGTGCCTTGCTTGCCGTCAATTTCTACTTTGCGCAGGAGAATCAAAAGGCCATCAGCGAGAGGTTGACCCGCGAAGAGTTGGCGCGCAAGGCCCTCGAGCCCGCCAAAGATCCTGGCGCCATCACCACCACCGCGGAGCTTACGGTGGAAACCCCGCCGCCGCCCACCAACGAGGAAACCGTGGTCATCGAAAATGACAAAATCGCCTACACGCTCACCAACATCGGGGGCGGGATCAAATTCGCGGACTTTAAAAATGAATTCGAAGTCGGCAGCAAGATTATCCGCGTCCGCGTCAACCGATTTGGCGCTGGCCCGATCGGTGCTCTCGCCGGAGCCACCCAAACCCTGGAAAATGTGCCCTACGCCTACAAGGCCGAGGAGTCCATCAAGGGGTCAAAGGCCGTTTACATTGCCAAGCTACCTTCCGGCCTCATCGCCAAGAAGACATTCCGCCTGGTGGCAAGCACGGAGGTGGGTGCGCCCTATTTACTGCACTTCGACCTCAAGTTGGACACCAGCACACCTGCTGCGGTAAACCTCAACCAATGGAGTCTTTTCATGGGTGAGTCAGCTCCCACCTACCAGGCGGAAGTCGCCCAACAAACCGGTTATTTTTGGCATGAAACGGGTGACATGCATTTCAAAGACGCTGGCAGCTTCCAAGGCGGTATGTTCAGCTCGGCCAACCCCAACCAATTGGTCAGCTCCACCAGCAACGTCGAATATGCAGGGGTGACCAATCAGTTCTTCGCCACAGTCCTCCGGCCCATGGAGCCTGCCGTCACAAACATTTGGGCGAGGTCCAGCCAACATGCGCTGGCCCCGAACGCCAAGCCCGTTGCCTCGGTGAACGCGGGGCTGTTTCTCCCGAGCATTGTCCTCGAGCCCGGCCAACCCAGGACGATTTCCTACCGCATCTTCATCGGTCCCAAGCACAATGACATGCTGCGCAAAATGGATGGCCACTGGGGCAAAGGCTGGGGCCACGTCATGCAATACGGTTGGTTTGACATCGTCTCCCGCTCGCTCAACTGGATCCTCAATTTCTATCACAAGCTCCTTGATGGCATTGCCAAAAACTGGTCGTGGGGCCTTGCGATCATCTTCCTGACCATCACCGTGCGCATCTTCATCTGGCCGCTTCACGCCAAATCCACCCACACCATGAAGCGCATGGCCAAGCTCCAGCCGAAGATGGCGGAGCTGAAGGAGAAGTATCCGGACGATCCGAACAAGCTCAACACCGAGATGATGGGCCTCTATAAAAAGTATGGGATCAATCCGCTCGGTGGTTGCCTGCCCATGCTCCTGCAAATTCCGATCTTCTTCGGTTTCTACCGGATGCTCCAATACGCCGTCGAGCTGCGTGGCCAAGGCTTCCTCTGGGTGCATGATCTCTCCCAGCCGGACACCCTCACCCACATCGCCGGTGTGCCCATCAACATCCTCCCCATCGTCATGGCGATCTCGAGTTACGTCCAAATCCGTATGACACCGATGACGGGCGATAAGATGCAGCAGAACATCATGAAGTTCATGCCCCTCATGTTCTTCTTCTTCTGTTACAATTTCGCCTCCGCCCTCGCCCTTTACTGGACCACCCAGAACATCTTCTCCATCGGCCAGACATGGTTGATGAACAAGGTGCCCGAGCCTGAACTCGTCGCCCGCACCGGCACCGCTAAAAAAGGCTGGGTC
>JBBRIB010000171.1:0-6600 GCA_038221745.1 Verrucomicrobiales bacterium | reverse complement strand
TTCAGCTATGGCTTCCGCAAGGGGAAGAGCCAGCACAACGCGCTAGACGCGTTGTATATGGGCATTTCCCACAAGAAGGTGAACTGGATATTGGATGCCGACATCGAAGGCTTCTTCCCCCTTCGCCAAGGCTACGGCGGACAGGTCGACACGATTGACCATGATTGGATGATAGCGTTCTTAGAGCATCGAATCGGCGACCGCCGCGTGCTGCGGCTGATCCGCAACTGGCTGGAAGCCGGGATCAGCGAGGACGGGGAGGTTACGATGGCAGGTGTGGGGACGCTACAGGGCGCGGTGATTTGATGCTCGCCGCCTCCCGGCTCTCACCCCTGCGGGGCACGGTCGGCGAGCTCCCCGTCCTCATACAGGTTCTTCAGATGCAGTGAAATATTCTGCTTGGTGGCATCGAAAAGATCCGCCATTTCAAGCTGCGTGAGCCATACGGTTTGCTCATCCGCGCGGAGCTGGATGCGGCTCTTGCCGTCTTCGGAGGTGTAAAGAATGAGGTCGCTCATGGGGTAGGGAGAGGTGTCGGGGGAATCAGTCCCAGACGTAACGTTCGTCGTATTCGATCCCGTATTTGGTAAGGAAAGCGCGGTATTCGTCTTGGAAGGTGCGGGTGCGGTGGTGCTCCTCTTGCTTGTCGATGTAGTCGAGCAGGGCATCCATTCCCGATGGGCTTACGGAAAGCGCACCGTAACCGCGTTGCCAGGAAAAGGCGGCCAATGCGGGGGATTGGGTTTTGAGCCATTTTGAGGAAGAGGTTTTCAGTTCCTCGATCAGTTGGGCGGTGGTGATCGTGCGGGTGAGGCGGACGGCGAGATGCATGTGATCCGCGACACCGCCCGCGCGGTAGCATTCACAATCCACATTGCGAGCCACCGTGGCGGGATAGGCATGGAGTGCCGGGCGGATTTCCGGGGTCAACAAGGGGGCGCGGTCTTTCGTGCTGAAAATGATATGCACGAGGAGAAAGGAGAGCGATTGGGGCATGATCGTGGGGTGGAGAAAATGGAGCGGGCCTTCAGCCCTTGGATGGTGGGAGGGAGATGCCGCGTCCCGTTGGGGCTGGAGACGTGTGGGTGGACGTTGCCTCAGGGCGATGCCCCGGGCTGGTATGTTTCGCCCCGTTGGGGCTGGAGAGGTGGTGTCTTCAAGGTTCATGAAACCAGCTCCGGTTCATCTGGCAGATCGCCCGCAAATTCGGCCTCGATTTCTTCGATGCTGGGGAGGCTGCTGCGGAGTTCGGCGGGCAGGGAAGCGGTAAGCAGGGTCTGCCAAGAGGCGACGGCGATGGATTGGTCCAAGCCACGGAGGGCATACTCGGCCACAAGCTTGTTTTGTTCCCGGCACAGCAGAAGGCCGATGCTTGGCTGATCGTCCGGATGGCGGAGGAGGTCATCCACGGCGGAGAGGTAGAGATTGAGCTGGCCGACATCGCCGGGGGTGAAGGCACGGGCTTTGAGTTCAACGACGACGTAGCGGCGGAGGCGCAGATGGTAGAAAAGGAGATCGAGCGGGTAGTCCTCGCCGCCCACTTCAAGCGGCACCTGCCGCCCGACAAAGGCGAAGCCGGCTCCGAGCTCGAGAAGAAACTTCTGGATATGATCCACCAGGGACTGCTCCACCTCGGCCTCCCGGCGGGGTCGGCAGTGCCGAGGAAGTCGAAGAGGTAGGGGTCTTTGAAGAGTTGGGTGGCCATGTCCGAATCGGCTGGCGGCATGGTGAGTGGAAAGTTGTTCTGAGCCGTGCGCTGGCGGTGGTGGGTCTTAATCTCCCGCAGTGTAGCGGCGTAGCTTTCCGGCAGGGCAGCGGCGGCAGGTGGGACGGGAAAGATGGCGGACTCCCGGGTGCGACCACGGGAGATGCGCGTGTCGTCGGGGGCGCCCGTCTTGGAACCTGGTTTCTTTTTACTGCTCATACGCGCTGAGTCCTGAGATTTGGCGGCCTTGGGCGCGTTTGGTGAGGAGCGGGTGGAGGTCTGCCATGAGGGCTAGCTCGGCATGGGTGCGGTCTTTCCAGCCGAGATCGAGCGGAGCCATGAGGTCGCCTAGCTGCCCGCCATCGAAGATCATGCGCTCGAGGATGCCGACGACGAAGGCTTGCAGGGCGGCGGTGGTGAGGCTGTGCTCCGCGGCGATAGCGGCGAGTTCCTGGGCTTGCTTTTCCCGCTTGAAGCGGGAGTAGCCATCGCGGATGGAGTGGTCTGTGACTCCTTTGACCTCTTTCAAGGAGTCCACATAGTCAATGATGTCCCTTCCATCATCCATGAAGTTGGCTTGTCCACGGATGAGCGCGACGAGTTGATCACGGCTCACTTTGATCTTACCTCCGCCTTGGTTCGCGAACTTGGCGATGAGGCTCATGATGTAGCCGTTGCCGCAGTTTTCATGGATGCAATTCACGATCTGCTTCACCTGATAGACCTGGTAAGGGCGCATGATCATGAGCTTCTGCTCGCTGGCGATGAGCACCATGTAACGGCTGATCATGCGGCCGAGCGTGCATTTCACGAGGAAGGTATCGGCAAAGTCATCAAGGTGGGTGATCTTCTTGTTTTTTTCATCGGCAAACTGCTAGATGGGCAGGAAACGCTCGTCGGCATTGAAGGCGAAGTGGCGGGCGTTGTTGTTGGTGAAGTAGTGGGTGCTATCGCGATTGCTGACGATGAAGAGCTGGAGGAAGCAGAGCAGGGTCTTGGTGTAGCCGTTGCCAGGATCGTTCTTGCATGCGACGATCTGCTCCATGGCGCGGCGCGGCACGACGCTGAGCGTCTTCAGCTCGATCTGCACGACGGGCACGCCGTTGATGAGGAGGATGACATCGTAGCGGTGGTGGCTGTAGTCCGTATTTCAGGCTGCGGAGCTTCCCGACGAATGCGTCTTCGATGTGCTCCTCCTTGAGAACGGAACTCGGCTGTTTCCAGTCTTTGCCGTAGGTGAAATCTGAGGGAGTCATTGTAGCGTAATGGATTCAGGTAGGCCGGAGTGAGCGGTGAAGCCGGATGCCATATGGTGAAGGTATTCGTAGCGCGTCGCGGGAATACGGGAAGTCAAAAAGACTTATGGGTGTTTTCAGATCAAAGCGGGACTGTGAGTGAAAGAGTATCAACGAAAACAGCTCCGGATTGCCCGGAGCCGCTTTGTATCAGGTCAGAATCACCCATTCACGGTGTAGGCGGCAGCGGCGGTGGGGTGGATGCGGGAGGCGGTGAACCATTCGGCAAGGACGACAAATTTCTCGTGAGGGATGACCACTTCCAAGGGGTTTCCGCACCGGTCATACCGAATGCTTTTCCGTAGGATGGCTTCCGTAGTCGTTTGATTTTGGTATCAGTGTTTCGTCTGTGTGCGAGACCGGAGTTTCAGTGTCTCGGGATTTTGGATGTATCAGGACTTGGGGGTGATGTGGCGGGACAATTGGTTCCCGTGCCCCAGAGTATTGTAGAAGGGTGTTTCCAACCCCTTTGACGCTGCGGGAGGAAATAGCTCGGTTGCCAGATAGGGGTTGGAAACGCCCTTCTACCTATTTACGTCGCTGCCGCCGAAAGCTTGAGGACGCCGACGTAGGGGAGATTGCGGTATTTCCCTTTGTAATCGAGACCGTAGCCGACGACGAATTCGTCCGCGATCTCGAAGCCGACGTAGTCCGCCTGGACTTCCTCGGCGCGTTTCTTGTCCTTGGCGAGAAGGACTCCGGTGTGAACGGCGACGGCACCTTCTTCCTCCAAACGTTTTGCGACTGCAGCGAGTGTGCGTCCGGTATCGAGGATGTCATCGAGCAGAAGGACGTGCATGCCTTTCACCTCCGGGAAATGTCTGTCGAGGAAATCGACCTGGCCGGAGCTTTCCAGACCGCCGTGGTAACTGGCGACGTTCAGGCACTCGATGGAAAGCTCCCTTGGGATGCGGCGCAGGAGATCGGCAGCGAAGACGAGCGCGCCTTTCAGCAGGATCACCACGACGACAGGGCCCGCCGGGAAATCCCTGTCCACTTCCTTCGCCATGGATTCGATCCGCCTCTGGATTACGGCTTCGTCGATGAGAACGCGTTCGATGTCTTTTTTCATAAAGGTATGGTCGTGTGAATCGATGGCCGAGGGCGAGGTTTTTTTCCGGGAGGAGGTGGTGGTCGGGTGCGGAGCGCCGTCCTTCCAGGCGGCTGGATTTTGTATGGGGTTTCATCGTGTGAGGGTGGTTCCCGAGGCTGTGCTGCCGCCTTGAAGGACGGCTTTCCATTCCTGCCAAGGCAGTGCTTTCACCCTTGTCTTGCCGCACCGGGAGGTATAAGGTATTTCTGCCCTGATGAAGGGCAGGGCTTTGGGTTTTGGATTTCTGATGGGAGGACTTGGTGTTCTTGGTGGATGGTGTTTTTGGGGCGGGCCGGGTGTGGGGGAGTTGAAATATGTCAGGGAGTGGGTAGTGGAAAATGAAAGCGGGGGGATGGCTGCTTTTTTCGAGGAATGGGCGGGGGCGGAGGAATTGGAAGGGGCTTTGTTGGGGTTTTGTGTGCTGGATGAAGAGGGGGAGCTTGTTTATGGATCGCCGCTGGCGGAGACGGCGCTTTGTCCGGCATCGGCCTTGAAAACGCTGACGGCGGGAGCTGCGTTCGGTTTGCTGGGGGAGGGATTCCGGTTTGAGACGCGGTTGATGGGAGGGGGCGGACTTTCCGCAGAGGGGGTTGTTACTGGAGATCTGGTATTAGTCGGCGGAGGTGATCCGACGCTTTCGGAGGAGGATCTGGTAAAGCTGGCGGAAGAGGCGGTGGAGAAGGGGCTGAAGCGGGTGGGCGGAACGCTGCGGGTGGATGATGGGATTTTTCCCGGAGATCCGGTGAGTGACCACTGGGTGTGGGGGGACTTGGGAAATGCCTATGGGGCGGGGGCGTTCGGGCTGAACGTTGGGCACAATGTGGTGAAGCTGGTGTTCGATGGCGGAGAAAAGGTGGGTGATCCGGCGACGTGGCTGCGTAGCGAGCCGGATATTTATGAAGGCATCGATTGGGAGATGCTTGTGACGACCGGTCCCAAGGGTAGTGGGGACGGGGTGATGGTTTATTCCTCGCCAAGAGCCAGGTGGATTCGCGCGCAAGGAACTGTGCCGGTGGATGCGAGGGATTTCGCGGTGCGGGCGGCGTTGCCCGATCCTCCAAGGTTTGCCGGTGATTTTTTAAAGAAGGCTTTGGAGAGCAAGGGCGTTGTCTTCTCCGATGAACTTACTCCCGCGAATCTCCCCGAAGTTTTGTTGACCCGCCATGAGTCGGCGGCCTTGCCAGAGATCGTGGACCACATGCAGGAGGTGAGTGACAACCTGGAGGCGCAGTGTCTTTTCCTCATGATGGGTGTGAAGGAAGGGAAAGATCCGGTGGAGGTTTTGAAAGGGTATTGGGAGGGGCAGGGTGTTTCTTTCGAGGGGCTGCGGTTGATTGATGGCAGCGGGTTGGCGCGGGCGACGATGATACGTCCGCTGGATCTGGCGCGGGTGACTTTCCTGGCGCGGAAAGCGGGGTATGGGGAGAGGTTTCTCGCGAGTCTGCCGGGGAGCGGGGACGGATGGCTAAAGTCGAAGCGCGGGGCGATGTCCGGCGTGCGGACTGAGGTGGGCTTTGTGAAAAGGGCAGGAAAGGAATACACGTTCGCGGTGATGGGGAACGGGCTGGGGAGTGTGGATTTCTGGAAACTGAGGGAAAGCCTGTTGGAAGGGATAGGCAGGTAGGGTTAGCTTGGAGTTGACCGCGCGGGGTTTGGGAAATAATCCACCTGCGTGGATGCATGGTCGGGAGCGATAGGTTTGCCTTTGGTTGGAGCGGCACTGCACCCGTTCCTCGGGGCGATGATACAGCGGGCGACCCGGCTGGGAGTGCGGCTTCCCGTGGTGCTGGGGTTCGCGAACCTGATCACGCTTGGGGTGTTTGCGATCTATCTGAAGCCGGATTTCACCGCTGCCTTCGGGCTTTACGACTGGTTTGCCATTCTCAACGGCTTCCTGTTTTTCTGGGGGCAATGGTTTTCCATCCAGTCGGTGCGCGAGGGGGATCTGGTGGTGCATTCCTCCGCGTTGGGATTCAAGGTGTTGATGGTCGCGGCGATGTCAGCCAGCGTAGGTTTGGAAAAGGCCGGGGCGGGTCTGATCGGCGGTGCGGTGCTGGCGGCAGCGGCGGTGTATCTCGTTGCGGGGGCGACTGCGGAACGGATGCGGGCAAACCGGAAGACGCTTTTGCTAACGCTGGTGGCGTGTGTGTTTTTCGCCACGAACGATTTCATGACGGGATGGAAGAGTCAGGAAATCGGCGGTGCGCGCTGGCTGATCCTGATGATGATGACCGCCGGGCTGCTTTCCGTCGGGATGCTTCTGCCTCGGCTGACGCAGGTGCGCTCGGCGTTTTCGAAACGGGAAACAGCGGTGCCGGTGGTTGCAGCAGGCGTGGCCTTGGGCGTGCAGGCGCTGGTGGTGAACCTGGCTTTCAGTTGGTTCCGCGAGCCTGCGTTGAGCAATATAGCTTACAGCACGCGCGGCGTGATGGCGGTGTTTTTCGTGTGGGTGATCGTGAACCGCTGCAAGGAACCCCTCGGCGGCAGGCAGTTGCTCGGCGCGGCGC
>JBBRIB010000170.1:0-6605 GCA_038221745.1 Verrucomicrobiales bacterium | reverse complement strand
AGCATCGGCGTTTCCACTTCCAAAAAGCCCCGGTCTTGAAGAAAGCGGCGGATTTCGGCAATCATCAGCGAGCGCTTCACAAAGAGCGCGGCACTCTCGGGATTTCCCATCAGATCCAGATGGCGCTTGCGATACTTGATCTCACGGTCTGACACGCCGTGCCACTTGTCCGGCATCGGACGGAGGGACTTGGAGAGCACTGTGAATTTTTCCAACTTGATCGTCGGCTCGCCTGTTTTGGTGAGAAAGGTCTCACCTTCGATCCCGATCCAATCACCCCGGTCCAAGCACTTCCATGCGGCGATGTCATTTTCCGTGAGCGCCTTCACATTCATGTATCCTTGGATCGAACCATGCACATCCGAGAGACTGAAAAAGCAGGATTTCCCCATGTCACGCAGCGCCGTGATCCGTCCGGCCACCTTGACTTGTTTGCCTTCCTCGAAATTCTGATAAAGCCCGGCAGGCGTGGTTGAGACCTCGAAGCGGCTCCCATACGGATCGATGCCGAGTTCGCGGAGTTTCGCGAGCTTGTCGCGTCGGACGGCGATGAGTTCGGCTTCGGTGGATTGCGGCTGCGGTGTCGTGCTGGCTTCAGTCATGTCTGCAAGGGGCTTAGGCGGCGGAAGGCGGAGTCGCAAGAGTTGAAACTCGGATTCGGAAATAAATTTCGGATTCGTGAGAAATTTTCTGCGGTTAAATGCTGGCATTACAGGGCGAAAATCGTGTCCAAATCTATCCATTTCGTAAAGATTTCCTCGCGTTTTGAAGCGTCAAATCCTCGATTTTAAAAGGGATAAACAACAAGTTGTTAGGATTACCAAGATACCAACTGTGCCAATGATATCAACAAACCAAACGTTTCAAGATCTCAATATATTCACCGTTTGCTGGGTTTAAAAACATTGCCTGGGGCCCAAAAACCTGTGCATGTTCCACTCAATGAGTTTCCCCCCGATTCTTGTCCTAGGCTCTATTGAAGCAATCCGCCCGGTTTTCCTAATCGTGATGGGTTTGTTTTTGATGATCATTGCATGGCGCTTATGTCAGGCCACTACGGGTTGGACCGCCCGCATGATTGCGGCGGGTGCATTGCTGTTAGGTCTCGGGTATGGATTGATTGTCCCGATGTATCATGCCGGCATCATCCGCCCTTACATGCCCAATCGGCCCGAACTGGGTGATGTCTCCACCGCGATGGCGTGGCACGCCGTCAAAATTCTCACCATGAATGGAGGCTGGCTCATTTTTGGCATCGGTGTTGCCATGCATGCAAAACTTCTCGGTAAACCGGCCCCCCGCCGTGTTCTCGCTCCCGCCTCTCACCACAATCCCCCCACCCCCGCCCCCCATGTCTCTCCTGCTCGAAGTCGTCATTAAAAACGGACTTTTGTTCGACTCACTCGGAATCCTCGGCATCGGCCTCCTCGGGCTGGCTGCCATACGGCTGGTCCGCCGCAGCCAATCATGGGGCGGAAATATGATCGCATTCGGGGCCATTTTGCTGCTCTTTGCCCGTTTATATACGGTTCTTTCCCCCCATTTCATCACTGAAGATTTCCTGGCTAAAATCGGCCCGCTCGGCATCAGTCTCACCATCGGGCTGCCTCCGGTGCTGCTGACCTTCGGCCTTGCAGGCATCGTTTGGGGTCTTTGGGGCCACGAGCGTTGGCTCAGCGAAGAAATTCGCTAGAGAAATTTCGGATAGGTGAAATTCCGTTGGTCGAGAGGGCACATCAATGCTAATTCTCCCCCGGGATGTTCGAAGTAAGACAAAAGCCAGACATGGTGGAGCGCGCATTGCTCGTGCGTTTCTATTTTGATGCCCGCGAAGCGGATGAATCGGAGTCTTTGCTCGAAGAACTCGGCGAGTTGGTCAAAACCCTCGGCATCGAGATCATGGAAACCGTGCTTTGCCGCAGCCGTGAAATGCACAAAAAGTTTCTCTGTGGCACTGGCAAGGCCGATGAAATGGTCGCCCTCGCCCGGGCTCACAACTGCGATGTGATTGTCATCGATAACGGCCTCGCCCCCTCCCAACAACGGGAATGGGAAAAACTCGCTGACCTCTGCGTGATCGACCGTGAGGAAGTCATTCTCGATATTTTCGCCAAGCGGGCCCAAACCAGAGAAGCCCGCCTCCAAGTCGAGCTGGCCCGCATGCAATACGCCCTCCCCCGCCTCGCCCGCATGTGGGGCCACCTTGACCGGGAATCCGCTGGCTCAGGTGGCGGCGCTGGCGGCGGTGCCTCACGCGGCATGGGTGAAAAACAAATCGAAGTGGACCGCAGGCTCGCCTATCAAATCATTGATCGCGCCAAACGTGAGATCGAAATCGTCCGTAAACAGCGAAAAACGCAACGCAAGGAACGCGAAAAATTCGAAACACCCCACGCCGCAATCGTCGGTTATACCAACGCAGGCAAATCCACCTTGCTCAATATTCTCAGCGGCGCCGATGTCATGGCCAAGGACATGCTCTTTGCCACCCTCGATACCACCACCCGCCGCATCGAGCTGCCCGATGGCCAACCGCTCCTCATCACCGACACCGTCGGTTTTGTCAGAAACCTTCCGCACCGCCTGGTCGAAGCCTTCAAGGCCACCTTGGAAGAAGCCGTGCTCGCCGATTTCCTGATCCATGTGTTAGATGCCGCTGCGATTGAAATCGAACGCTTCCATCAAACCACCCTAGAGGTCCTCGAAGAACTCGGTGCTGTGGATAAACCCATAATCACCGTCCTCAATAAAATCGACCGCGTCACTGATTCCGAAAAACTGGCAGCCTTGGATCGAAAATTCCCGGATGCCCTGCACATTTCCGCGATCACCCGCCAAGGATTGGACGATTTACTCAAAGCCTGCACTCAAGTGCTTGCCGCCCGCGTCCGCCGTAAAGACTACCGGATTCCTCAAAACCGCGCCGAGCTCGTCAGCCTCCTCCATCGCGAGGCCAAGGTTCTCTCGACAGCTTACGAAGATGACGATATCCTCGTCAGCGCCGTCGTTCCTTCCTCCATCGCAGGCCGCTTGGAATGCTTCGCCGCACCCACCCTCTAGCTTCACACCCTATGTTTCGCATTCTCATCATCATCGGAATCAGTTTGATCTCAACCAGCCTGGCTCAGCAGGAAACTCTGCAAAACCCCACACCACCACCACCCACACGGGTGGTCCTCAAAGCCCTTCCTTTGGGCGGCGATGATGATATCGCCTCACGGCCCTTGGCGGAGGACCTGCCCGCCGTGCCCGTTGTCCCAAACGAAAAAGCAGTTCCGTTGGAAACCGTCTCGGACCCGACACCACTCGATGCACAACCCACCGGCGACGATGCCGTGCGTCTCCAGATTTTCCTTGATGAATCAATGTTCGGCCCCGGCGTGATCGATGGCAAACCCGGCTTGTTCACCCAGCTCGCCGTCAAGTCTTGGAATGAGGTCAACGGCCACTCGCTAACCGATTGGACGTATGTCAATGCTGCCGCCCGCAAGGCGGTTCCCCACCCATTCGCCACCGCGTTTGTCCCGGAGCTGGCCAAGGAATGGATCAACCCAAGCCTTCCCACCAAGAAAGCCCTCCAAGCTAAACTCAAACGGATGAGCTACCGCAGCTATGCCGAGTTCATGTCCGAGCGCTACCACACCGATGTGCCGTACCTCATTGTTCTCAACGGCAAGTCCAAGATCTACAACCTCAGGCCCCGCGACTCTCTGATTGTCCCAAACGTCACACCCTTCCAGATCGAGAAAATCACTGGCGAGATGTATAAGCCCGATCTGGCAATGAGCCAACGCCACATCGTGGTGGATACCAAAATGAATCAGGCCCGTATCTTCGAGGCGATGCCAGCCGCATTGATCATCGCAGAGCCAGGTGCCGAAAATGCGCCGATGGCCACCCGCCCTAACAAGGGATTGATCGCCTCCTTTCCCATCACACCCGGCAAGCCCCAGTTCATCCGTTATGGCAATTGGGAACTCAAAAATATGATCGAGTTTCCCCACTGGCGCTACGACCAACAACTTCTCGATACAGGCAAACGAGGCAAAGATTCCCTCAACATCCCACCCGGCCCTAACAGCCCGGTGGGAATCATCTGGAACGGCACCAGCCGCTCCGGCATCGGCCTTCACGGAACCTCGGACCCCGAGACCATCGGGCGCGCCCGCAGCGCCGGTTGCATCCGCCTTGCCAACTGGGATGCCATCCGCCTGCCTGCCCTCATCCGGCCAGGTGCGACCGTGGAAATCCGTTAGGAAATCATCGCCTCATGAGTCGCTCCCATCGTGTCATTCGGACGATGCTCCTGCTCGGCATCGCGGCTCTATTCCTCACAGAACTTGCCACCAATTTCAGCGTCTCGCGTTGGATAAAATCCCAGCTTACCTCCGCGCCTAAAGACACCGTCGCTCGGGTAGCGGGGACACCGATCACTCATCGCCAAGTCGAACGCAGCCTCAGGGAAACTCTCTGGCTTTCCGCCAAACCCATCGGCGATCTCACCCCGGAACAGCGCAAGACCGCCTACGCCGCCGCCCTCGATGAACTCATCGATCACGAGTTGCTGCGTGCAAAACTGCGCACCGCCACCCCACCGCCAACCGCCAGCAAGGCAGAGATCGACCAAAGAATCCAACGCCTCATCGGTCGCTTCGAAACCAAAGGCTCTCTGGAATCGGCCATGAAAGCCCAAGGGATTCCGGATGAAACTGCTCTAAAAAACCGCATCGCCGCCCGCATCCAACAAGAAAAGTGGCTCGAAACCCAAATCACCAAACAGATCATCCCCACCGATGCCGAAGCCCAACAATGGTATTCCAAAAACCAAAAATTATTAGAAAATCCCGCACGGCTCAACGCCCGCCACATTTTCATCGCCACCCTGGATCACCCGCCGGAAGAGGCGAAACAAAAACTCGATGAAGCCCTCGCCGCCCTCCTCGCCAAGCAAAAAGACTTCGCCGCCCTCGCCCGGGAAATCAGTGACGATCTCGCAAACAAAGAAAGCGGGGGAGAACTCGGTTGGATGACCTACAGCCGCCTCTCCGCCGATTTCGCAGCGCCCTTGTTTTCGTTAAAGTTGAACCAACCCACTCTCATCCGCAGCCGCCTCGGCTGGCACCTCGCGGAAGTCACCGCCCGCAAACCCGCCGAACCCCGCAGCTTCGAACAAGCCAAAGCCGAAATATTCACCGCCCTCAGCGCCATTAAACGCCAACAAGCTCTTACCAATTTTCGAACCTCCCTCCGCACCCACGAAGCCAAAAAAATCGAGATCTTTCCAGAAGCGGTGAAACCATAACTTGGTCTGGGCCGTCCATCGGCTCAAGCGACCGCCACTTATCGCTCTTACTCATCTCACTCTGCCGTTCGCTTGCAGCGACACGGCTTCTTCAATCGCGAGAAATAAATGGTTAGAAACCTAGTTGGGCTTTCCCGATGCAAGCGCGGTTTCTAGGGCGGATACCAGCTCAAAACTGTCTGGTTTGGTGCTTGGTTCGAAGCGGGCGATGGGCTTTGCGTCCTTGCCGATTAGAAATTTTTCGAAGTTGCATTTCACATCGCCGGGAAAGGTCTCGTCTTTGGCTTGGAAAGTATTGCACTGTAGCGGCGAGTCTGTGACCCTCGCCGCTGGTGAAACGCTCATGAGCTTCGATCAAGGACAATTCAACTTCGATGCAGACGGCCCGGAGGACGGATACCGCCGCTGGCGTGAGGAACTCGATGTCGCGCGGCAGGTGTTTGAGCGGCGCTGGGGAGTGATCCTGAGCCGCCGCGTAGCGGTGACTTTGGAGGATCATTCAAAGCCTTTGTTAGGATTTCTGCGGGTGGTTTCTGATTCGGGGAAAAAACCAGGCACAATACCCGAATTTGAAATGGGGGGCCTGCGTTTCAAACCGAATTCGATTCAAAGCATTGTCCAATTGGAAGATGCCGAGCGCTCGCTGGATTGATAAACCCAACCATTGGTGACTTATTGAAGGATTCGTTCTCCTGATTTTTGAGACTTCTTGATCTCAAACGTCAAAATGCGCCCTTGTGGCCGATTTTGGGACCACCTGGCCGGAATAGGGACCACAAATTGATTTCAATCTCTTGATTTTCAGGTAATTTGAAGTCGTTCTGAGCGAGGTTCGCCTCCTTCAAAACTTCAGCCAAATAAATCCGGGCCACCTGCTTCGAATTGATCTCCGGGGGGAAGTCAACCGAACAAGGCCCGGTCAAGGCACCGAAACAATGTCCTGCAAGGGGCATCAAAAGAGAGAGCGCATTGCGAGATCCGGGGGGAATTCCAATGCGCTCTTTTTCTTTGACGGGTGGCTATTTTTCGAGGGCCTTCAAGGCTGCCTCCATCACGGGATCCAGCCAAGCGTTGATGGCTTTTTGATCTTGCGGGCTGAGAGCATCGATTTGGCAACGTTTTTGAAAATTGAGGCGTGAAGAGTCATCGATGGCCACGATCCGATCAGGAGTGATGCCTTTGCGATGCGGGGTATTTCCAGAAGGTGTGTGATAGGTGGCGATGGTGAGCCGCAACGCGGTGCCACCCCCCATCGGGATGATGTTCTGAACGGAGCCTTTGCCGTAGCTCACCTCGCCGATGA
>JBBRIB010000169.1:0-6605 GCA_038221745.1 Verrucomicrobiales bacterium | reverse complement strand
TAAGGAAGACCAGGCTCTGGCAAGTTTGGCCAAGGCAGCGGAGAAACCGGAATTTGCTGAAGAAGCACGTTTCCTCGCCGCAGATGCCTATATCAAGAAGGGCGACATGGAGAGGGCCGAGAAGACCTTGCAAGCCGCAATGAATGCGAATTCATCCGGCCCTGGAGTTTTGCGCGCCTCTCTTCAATTGGTGGACCTCTATATCGCCGCTGCGGATTATGACAAAGCCATCGCAATGCTTGGCCGCCTTGAAGCCTCAGATGGATATCCCGATGTGATCGTCACCGTGAACCACCGTTTCGTGCAGATCGGCGATAAACTGCTCGAAGAAAAGGAATACTCCAAGGCCTTGAACGCCTACTCAAATGTCCGCCCCCGTAACCAAGTCATCGCCGTCCAGAGAAAGCGGCTCGAAGTCATGCGGGCAGCGAAGACGAATGTCGATAAGCAAATCGCAGATGCGACCAGAGCCAAAAAAGAGCTTCCTTATGGCACCGAGGACAGGGCCGCGATCATGGCTGCCATGATCGAGAACACGGACAAGGTTCTCGGCGAAGTGGTTCTCCTCAACGAGTATGATGCCACCCTCCAGTACCGCATAGGACGTTGTTTTTTTAACATGGAGCGCTTTTGGCCGGCCGCTGTCGCCTTCGAATCGGTGGCCCGGGAAAATCCCGAATCCACGGATGCCTCCACTTCCCTTTTCGGTGCGATCATCTCTCAGTGGAAACTCCAGCGTTTCCCCGCAGCGCGTAAACTCAGCCTCGATTATCTCAGCCTCTACCCGAAGGAAAAATTTGCCGACCAAGTCGCCGAACTCAATGCCACATTGCTGCTCGAAGAAGGCCTCACCACCGAAGCCATCGCCTTCATCGATCCCTACCTGCAGGCCAATCCCTCCACCCCCATTCGGGAAAAACTGCTCACTCTGCTGGCGAACGGCCGCTTTCAAGCCGGGAAATTCGATGAAGCTGCCAAGGACTATGACGCGCTCCGCAAAGAGTTTCCCTCATCAAGCAGTTTCGAGGACTTCAGCTACCGCCGTAATCTTTGCGATTTCTTCCGCAATGATTATTCCGCCACCGTCAAGGGTTTTGATGCCTTTGAGCGGGATTTCCCTAAGAGCGGATTCCTTGCGGATATACAATACCGCCGTGGCATCATCCTGCTCGCAAAGAAGGAATACGACAAGCTGATCACCTCCATGTCCCAGCTTCTCAAGGACTCGAACGCTTCGGGATTCGCCGGCCAAATCCACACCCTCCTTGGCGATGCGTTTGCCGCGAAGGGCGATAGCGTCTCCGCTGGCACTTCCTTCGCCAATGCCGTGCGCACCGCCAACAAGGACCCCAACGTCCTCCAATACGCGCTCGATCAGGCCACCACCTTGCTGCGCGGAGCCAGACGCTGGGACGAGCTCGAAGCGCTTTGGAAAGATTTCCTCAAAAACAATCCCAACGATCCCATGGAACTCCGCGGAGTCTCCGAACTCGCCAAGCTGCAAGCACGCGCCAACAAAAAAGACGAAGCTCGTAAAATGCTCTCGGAGTATGCCCTGCGGGACATTCACAACGTTCGCTCCGAGTATGTGGAAATGCTCCTCAGCCAGCTCGCCAACCAATTTGTCCCACCACGGTCGTTCAAAAAAGATGCGGAGCCACCCAACGTCGATGCGCTCCTCGCGGACCTCAATAAAGCACTCGAAATCCCCGAGGATGCCTTCACACCCACCTACGTTGCGCGCGTCAATTTTGCCAAAGCGGAATTCTCCCGGATGATGCGCGATCCCGTCCGCAACGCCCGTTTCCTCAATGCCATCGCCACCTCCTCCAAGCCTGAGGATCTCGGTCCGACGCTCCTATCCGTCGTCGGCCAGTTCCTGCTCGATGATAAACAGCTCGACCAGGCAGCCCCGCTCTTCATCCGTCTTCGCGAAGCATTTCCAGATTCCATCTACGCGGATGCCGCCCCCGTGGGTCTTGGGGAAATCGCCCTCCAGAAAAAAGATTACGAAGGTGCCGTCAAGGAGTTCGACTCGGCGATCACCGACCCCAACGGCGCTTCCATGTTGAAAGAGGCCACCTACGGCAAGGCCGTCGCCCTCATGGGACTCGAGAACTACGATGAGGCGAAAAAGTTCTTCGATGAAATCGTCATCAATCGCGAATGGCGCGGCATTGAGAAGGCGGGTTCGCTCTTGAATCTCGGTGAGATAGAGGCCGAGAAAGGCAACAAGGGAGCGGCCCACAACCAATTCCAGCGCGTTTATCTCTCGCACGGAGCCTATCCAAACATCGCTGCCAAAGCCTATCTCCGGGCTGCTGAAATGCTCGAGGAGGATGGCAAGCACGATGAGGCACAGAAGACGCTCAAGGAATTTGTCGAAAACCCCAAGTTTGCAAACACTCCCGAAATCGAAAAAGCGAAAGAGAAAATCGAATGATGAAATTTTTCCCCACAGCCTCTTTCCATTCCCATTTCCTCACCCCGCTCGGCTGGGCGGCCAGCCTCTGCTTGTCCATCGGGACCGCCCGTGGCCAACAAGAATTTGAACTCAAAAACGGCCTGAAAATCCCGGCGGAATCGGTAAAAGCCGCTGGCAATGGATTCACCGCCACCATCACCCGCGGGACGGCGGTCCAAACCCTCAATTTCACCGCCAAAGACGTTGTCCGGGCCAAACTCCGCGAACCCAAGGAACTCGTTGACGCCCGCACACTTGTTGCAAATCAAAAACCAAAAGTCGCACTCGAAAGGCTCGACAAGGTCGAGGCCACGCTCCTTCCCCTGCGCTCCATTCCGGATAACTGGTGGGTGCGCAGTGCCCTCGCCCGGATGGACGCCCTCGCGGAATCCGGGAAATCCAAGGAGGCCCTTGCCATCGCCACTTCGGAGTCCGTCGCGGCCCTGAGTCCAGAAGATGCGGAGCTTCTCAAAAATTTCGAATCCATTCTCACGCCGCCCACCGCCGCTCCAGACGAGAAAATCGAGGCCCTCAAAAAACTCGATAAAAGCCTCACCGATTCCTGGCTCGCCGCCCGGCTCTGGCTCGAAATCGGCAACACCCTTGCCAACCAGGGAAAACTGGAAGAGGCTCTCAAGGCGTGGATGCGCGTGCCCGTCTTCTTCCCTGCCGAAAAGGATCTCGCCGTCCGGGGCACCATCCTCGCCGCGCGCGGACTTCAACAGATCAAAGCGCCTAAAGATGGATTGAAACTCCTTGAGGATTATCTATCAGATCACCTTACCACTCCTTACAAACAAGCCATCGATGCGGAGCGCTCCAAGCTCAATCCAAAAAGCGAAATAGAGAAAGCACCCGAGGCCCCGGAAGCCGACGCCGCTCTGGAAGCGTCCGCAGAAACTACCGCCACCCCAGAAGCGCCTGCCGAAGCTACCCCGGAAAAATCTGAAGCAAAGCCCGAGAACTAACGCATATCCATACCATCCAACACTCATTTATCTCCACTACCAGCCGCATGAAAAAATACTCGATCCTAAGTTCCCTCTCCACTGTTTTCCGCCTGCTCATGGTTGCAGGTGCCCTCATGGTGGTTTGTCCCATTCCCGTCGCCCAAGCCCAGGAACCCGCTCCGGCAGGCCAAACGGCCCCTGTCAAAAAGGCCCCTCAGAAAAAGACTCTTTGGGACGACATCGTTTTGGGTGGTTCCGTCATGGTCATCATTGGCATCATGTCGGTTTTCACCATCTATCTAGTCATCGATATTTACCTGCGCCTCGGCCGCCAGCGCCTGGTGCCTGATGCGGAAAGAGAAAAGGCCCGCGCACTTTTCATGGCTGGTGATTATGTGAACTGTTACCAAGTCATGAAAGGCAGCCCCAGCGCATTCAATCAGTGCGTCAAATATGGCCTTTCCTTCGTCGGCAAGGGCAAGGAACAAACAGAAGAAGCACTGCTCGTCGAAGTAAGTCGCGAGAACAATCGCCTTCAAAACCGCATCAACTACCTCTCCGTTATCGGTGTCTGTGCCCCAATGGTCGGCCTCACCGGCACCGTGATCGGGATGATGGGTGCCTTCGAAGCACTCGGTGCCTCGGGTGCCGCGGATACCTCGAAGCTCTCGGAGGCCATCGGCCACGTGCTCGTCGCCACCGCCTCCGGACTCTTCATCGCCATTCCTGCCTTCATGTTCTTCTACATGCTCCGCAATCGCCTCACCGCGCAGATGCATTGGCTCGAAGACGAAGTTACCAGCCTCTTCCGCAATATGCCCTACGATCACTTCCAAGGCCTCGAAATCGGTGAGGAACTCACCTTCGCCGCCCTTCCGAACTGGATCGAAGCAGATCCAGATAACGCAATGGCCCAGTAAACCAATTTTATCCAAACGCTCCTAATCTATGGCTAGTACCGGTGGTAACGGCAGCGACCCGGAATTCCAGGTCGCTCCCATGATCGATGTGTTGCTGGTGTTGCTCATCTTCTTCATGAGCATCACCACCGATCAGGTCCAGAAGATTGATAAATCCATCGTCCTACCGCTGGCTCCCGAGGCCAAAAAACGCGAAACCGATCTCAAAAACGAAGTCATCGTCAACGTGGATTGGGATGTCACCACGGCCTCATCGTCCGTCCGCTTTGGTGCCATCGTTTGTGATCCTCTTGAAAAACTTGCGGAATACGTCACCCCGGCAAAGGAACAGAACCCCAGGCTCAAGGTTATCATCCGGGGTGATGGCGATGCCCCATGTATCGAAATCCAGAAGGTCATCGAGCAACTCGCCCTCTCCGGCATTGATGATATCTCGCTTTCCGGCACCAATAAATAACCCTTCTCTACGAACATGATCCGCAAGAAAAAAGTCCGCAAAGAAGTCGAGGCCGTCCACATTGGCTTCCAGATCGCCCCGATGATCGATGTGGTCTTCGTCATCATGCTTTTTTTCATGGTCATGGCCGGGGCCGTCCAGGTCGAAAATGAACTCAATCTCAAGCTCCCGGGCACGATGCCAAGTGACGCCCCGCCAGAAGCTATTGAGGATACTCAAATCCGCGTTCTCGAATCAGGCGAAGTCCTCCTCAATGACGATCTGATGGGCGATGGGGCCGATGTCGATCTCGTCAATCTCTCCAGCACACTCGCCCGTCTTGTGGAATCTTCCAAGGCCGCCGAAAGCAAGGTCGTCGTCACCATCGTCGCGGACGAATTTGCTCCTTATCAGCGTGTCATCAACGTGCTCAACGCCCTTTCCGTCGCCCGTGTCCAGAACGTGACCTTCGAGGTCCCGGCACAATAGTCAAATCCTAGCCATTCCCAATCCCGATGAACGATTACAACGACGAACAAGACACCGTGATCATGCCTAGCCAAAAGGGCAAGATCGCCACGCTCATCGCCAAGATGGGCCTCGGTGCGTTTACGATCTCCATCGCCGTGCATTTGATCTTTGGATTTCTCGCCTTCGCGTTCTTTTACAAAATGGTCTATCCGCCGGAGGAGAAAATCGATTTCCTGCCCGGTGGCGGCGGTGGCGGTCCCAAGGGCGATAGTGCGCAAACTCAGAAGGTCGTCACCAAGCGCGTGATGACCAGCAGCGTCAATAAACGCATCACCTCCACTTCGAGCACCGCCAGTTTCTCTCTTCCTGATGCTTCAGACGACATGATGGGTTCGGAACTCCCGATGGAAATGGGTTCTGTAGGCGGTGGCGGTGGTGGCCAAGGCACTGGCAAAGGCACGGGCATTGGCACGGGCACCGGGCCTGGCGCTGGATTTGGTGCGGGCCAGCTTGGCATCGGTGCCCTCATTCCCACCATCATGAAAGGCCGCTGCACCGATTCCGAGCGCCTCAGCATGCTTCGCGATGCAGGTGGCACTCCGGAAATCGAAGCCGCCGTCAAAAAATCCCTCCAATGGTTCAAAAGCAAACAAAATCCCGATGGCTCATGGGGAAAGAACTACCAAGTCTCAATGACGGGCCTTGTCCTTCTTTGTTACTTAGGCCATTGCGAAAGCACCCAGTCCGTGGAATATGGTGACACCGTCTCTGCGGCTATGACCTACCTCATCAACAATGCCGCCAAAAACGAAGGCCGCCTTGCCACCAGCCTTACTGGCAACGGCTGGGTTTACGAGCATGGTATTGCCTCTTACGCACTGGGCGAGGCACTTACCTTCTCCCGCTCCCTTCAGTTCCCCTTTCCGGAACTCGAAAACACAGTCCGCAAAGCTGCTGATATCATCATCAACGGACAAAACAAAAACGGCAGTTGGGATTATGCCTTTAAACTCAGCAACCGCGATGACCTTTCCGTCGCCGGATGGCAGATGCAGGCTCTCAAAGCGGTCGATGCCGCCTTCCCCAGAAAAGAGGATAAGCCTAAAGATCTCGACAAAGCCATGCGCATCGCCATTGGCCATCTGTCAGACACGGCCTATCTTGGAGATGGAAAGTTTGCCTACAGCGGTAAAGGTGGGAACCCGAACATGACCGCAGTCGGTGCGCTCTGCCTGCAACAATGGCACAAAGGCAACAGCAAGCCCGTCCGGGATTCCGTTCGCCTGATCATGGAGGGCCTCGAACTGCGTGGGAAGACCACCGATAAAGAATTCAAAGATGACGATTTCCGCCCGCTTTGGACC